>JANODQ010000399.1:0-2915 GCA_031412775.1 Pirellulaceae bacterium
TAAGGCGCAGAAAGGCACAGAAATTCCGCGTTCTTGATTGACCCATGGCGGCTGGGCACTTATACAAATAGCTGCAAGGATTTACCTCTAGCAAACTCCCCCAACCATCCGGAAGGTTGATCCATGAGTACAGGCGAAGGAGCCTCGACCCCGTTCCAAACTATGAGAGGTCGTAACTACCCGACGATACGGCAATTCACCGTGTTTTTAGAAAACCGTGTCGGGCAGTTGTTGGAAGTGGTTCGCCGATTTGAGAACACGGGTATCAAGATCGTCGCCCTGTCGATCAGTGATTCGGCCGAGTGTGCCTTTGTGCGTTTCTTGGTTTCTCAGCCTGAGCGGGGACGAGAAATTTTAGAACGGGCCGGTTTGGCGATCATTGAAAGCGATTTGATCGGAGTGGAATTACCAGAAGGCGATCAACCGCTTCTTCAAATTTGTACGGCACTCCTGCAAGCTGAAATTAATATCATCCAGGCCTATCCACTGATCGTTAGACCGCACGGCGAACCAGCCGTCGCTATTATGGTCGACAACACCGAACATGCTCTCGAGACATTGGCGAGAAAGAACTTCCGCACGATCACCGAAGGGGATCTGCTGGACGGACTCGAGTGATGGATTTGCTTTTGAGTTTGCAGTCAGCCGACGAGCTTCGTATGGCTAGCGACTATTCCTTTCTCTGGCTGGACCTCAAGAACCCGTTAGCTGGATCATTGGGTTGCCCAGAGGAAAAGGTCGCAATCGAATTTCTCGAGGTCGCAGAACAACTACCCAGTAGAAATGAACGGACGTTGAGTGTTGCGATAGGCGAGCTTCTGGGAGGCACATCGGCAGGCAACGAAGACAGCGTTGATACGCGAAGTCAATTTCCATTGCCGCTTTCGGCGAGAACTCTTGATCGGTTCGACTATGTCAAGGTCGCCTTGGCTGGTTCGCGAGATTGTAAGTCTTGGAAGGCCCGCGCAGAGTCCTTGAGCCAACAACTTCGCGACCCCTCGAAACTCATCCTCGTTCATTATGCTGATCATCATCTCGCGTGTGCGGTTGATTGGACAACAACGCTTTTGGCGAGCCGTGACTTAGGTTGCGAGTACATTCTTATTGATACTTTTGATAAGAATGGCGGACGCTTAACCGACTGGCTGTCGACTGACGAATGCCAGCGATGTGCGACCGAGGCGGAGAGATTTGGTCCGAAACTTTCTTTAGCCGGTTCGTTGCGAATCGAGGATTTTAGGATGCTCGAGAAAACAGGAGCATCTATTCTTGGAATTCGTGGTGCTGCATGTGTAGAAGGCTCTCGCGTTTCCAGGCTATGTCGTGATAGACTACAAAAGTTGTCGCGTTGCATCGCTGACGAGAGGCTCGCTACCGAATTGCGATAGATGGGGCTCTCACAACGAATAAGCAACAGACTTTTCCTCTCTCGCAATTCGTTTGAAATCATCTTCTTTTGTCACTTCATTTCGATTCTAGAATATCGAAAAAGGATTCCAATCGTGTCATCCTCAGGTAGCGAGCGAGATCGACCGTGCGGCATGATCATGCAGGGCAACCGTGTTGTCGGCGCGGTGTGTATTCCCGATGGAACGGATGATCAATTCATCGAGCAGTTCAACAACTGCTACGGGCCACTTCGAATGCAATGCGAACAAGCAGAACGGCTGGCCGATGCCGTTAGACCGAGCGTGAATCCCGACCGTTTCCGCTTGCCTGCTTGGTTTCGTCACGTGTGGCAAGCCGCTAACAGCACTACTCCGATGTTTCCAGAAACGCACAAGCCTTCATAAGCCAGACTCACAGTGACTCTGACAGAACCTTGGCGAGCCGAGCAGCGGCTTCAACTGCACGAACCTGAGCAATTTTTCCAGCTTGTTTGCCGTAAGAGTCGGAAATAGTCACCGGCGGCAGCTTTGTAGAATCGGACTCGATGGCGGTACGAATCGCTTGCTGGACCTCGCCAACGTAGAGAAACTGGACTGCGATTGCTCGACTTTCATCGATCCAGGTATGAGGATCGACTACTTGGGTGGCCACTTCGAATCGGGTTGTTAACTCGGAGTTGGAGTGGATCTCAAAGACACGACGATTCACATCCGCGCGATCATACATGTTGCCAAGTAGCTGATCCCAAAGCCCATGCAATCGTAGCTCGCCAATGACGATTCGGTTGGCACCGCGATCTCCATCAGACTCGGTGAAGACCGACTCGGCATATAGGCTGCCCGAATGACACGGTAAATGCAAATCGGCGATTAAATGAGCGACCCAACACAGTGCGATCGCGCGATCGGCATCGGGAATACTTTTGTTAGCAAGCTGCTTCGTGCACAGTTCGAGCGCTTGCAATACATAGAGCTCCTGAGTCGACATCGTTGCATCCTCGGGGAGCGGCCCCGGATCCTTAGGGATATCAATACAGGTTACATCGCCCATGGTAAGAGCAGCACCCAATTGATAATGCCACGTCGGTCGATTGTATTCTTCGTACGCTCTGGCAATATCAGGCCAGTATCCTATACGACCAATCTTCCATTTCTCGGTTTCAATACCTTCGGGGAAATCGACTGGCGGTGTAAAGTCCTTGACATAATTCGGATGCTGTTCAATCAGCTTCTGAAGCTTCTCTTGTTCCTGGGGAGTCAGCCTCTCTCGCGCCAGCATCATGATGATCGCGTGCCCCGATTCGGCCCACCCTAGAACAGGCGAGGCGCACATGAGGAAAAGAGGCAGGCACAAAAAAATTCGAATGATATGCATTGGATGCGTACTACCTCGCCGCGATAACTCAACGCGTCCGGCGACGGCGCACATACCAAGCAACCGCCCCCACGGTGGCGACTAAGCTCAAGGTTGTCGGCTCGGGAACCGCGATAGCACTACCGACGGTGAGGTTGTCAATGTTGTAGAAG
>JANODQ010000400.1:0-2757 GCA_031412775.1 Pirellulaceae bacterium
AAGAAGGTCATCGAGTACTCGATGGAGGAAGCTCGTAACCTCAATCACAATTATGTCGGTACCGAACACATCTTGTTAGGCCTGCTTCGCGAGCAAGAAGGTGTTGCAGCGCAGGTTCTCATGAATCTTGGTCTAAAGCTAGAAGACGTTCGCGAGGAAGTATTGAATCTACTCGGACACGGCATGGAAGGTGGCGAATCCAGCAGCAGCGAACGTGGTGGTCGCGAAGGATCTGGGGTCGGTGCAGGTAGCAGCGACAGTGGATCCTCCACTAAGGGAAGCAAGAGCAAGACACCTGCTCTGGATAGCTTCGGCCGCGATTTGACTGAGCTTGCTCGTCAAGGAAAATTGGACCCAGTTATCGGCCGTCAGCGCGAAATTGAACGTGCTATCCAGATTCTTTGCCGACGATCTAAGAATAATCCCGTTTTACTTGGAGAAGCTGGCGTTGGTAAGACTGCCATCGTCGAAGGATTCGCTCAGCGCGTCATCAACGGTGAAGTTCCAGATATTCTTGCCGACAAGCGAATTGTCGTTCTCGACTTGGCAATGATGGTTGCTGGTACCAAATATCGTGGTCAATTCGAAGAGCGAATCAAGGCTGTGATGAACGAAGTTCGTCGCGCTCGAAACACAATTCTATTTATTGACGAACTCCATACCTTAGTTGGTGCTGGTGGAGCCGAAGGTGCAATCGACGCTGCTAACGTATTGAAGCCGGCTCTTTCTCGCGGTGAAATTCAGTGCATCGGCGCAACGACGCTCGACGAGTATCGCAAGTACATTGAAAAGGATAACGCGCTAGCTCGACGTTTCCAAGAGATCACAGTTGAACCGACAAACACAGAAGAAACGATCGAGATTCTTAAGGGCCTACGTCCTCGTTACGAAGAGCACCATCGCGTTCAAATTACTGACAACGCAATCGTTGCCGCGGTCGAAATGAGCGAACGATACATCACTGCGCGTTGCTTGCCTGATAAGGCAATCGATGTGATCGATGAATCGGGTGCTCGGATCCGCCTACGTAGCATGAGCAAGCCACCTGATCTGAAGGAAATCGACGAAGAAGTCGAACGCCTGAATAAGGAAAAGGAAGAGGCTGTAGCCAATCAAGACTTTGAAAAGGCTGCCAATCTTCGTGATTCCGCAGACAAGCTTCGTAAGAAGAAGGAGCAGATTACTCGCGATTGGCGTGAGAAGAGTCGTGAAACAGACGGAGTCGTCGATGAAGAAGTGATCGCGGAAGTCGTCAGCAAGATGACTGGTATTCCGTTGACTCGACTATCTACCGAAGACTCGTTGCGTCTGATGAACATGGAAGCAGATCTGCACAAGCGAGTTGTTAGCCAAGAACAAGCCGTTACGGCGGTCGCTAAGGCTGTTCGTCGTAGTCGAAGTGGACTAAAGGATCCGAAACGACCGACCGGTTGCTTCGTGTTCGCAGGTCCAACCGGTGTTGGTAAGACCTTGCTCGCGAAAGCTCTTGCGGAGTCGCTCTTCGGTGACACCGACGCACTAGTTCATATCGACATGTCCGAGTACATGGAGAAGCACAATGTGAGTCGACTCATCGGTGCACCTCCGGGCTATGTCGGTTATGAAGAAGGCGGACAGTTGACGGAGAAGATTCGTCGTCGACCTTACGCTGTTGTGCTGCTGGATGAAATTGAAAAGGCTCACCCAGACGTGTTCAACATGTTGTTGCAAGTCATGGAAGAAGGCCGATTAACGGATAGCTTCGGACGAAACATTGACTTCCGAAACACCATCTTGATTCTCACCACCAACGCCGGTGCAGAAGCGATTAAGAACGAGTCGGCATTCGGATTCCAAAAGCCCGATGGAGATGCTTCTTACGAAAGCATGAAGTCGCGGGTGATGGACCAAATAGAACGCGTCTTCCGACCAGAATTCCTTAACCGATTGGATGACACGATCATCTTCCGTCACTTGACGAAGGAAGATCTCAAGAAAGTTATCGATTTCGAAATGTCAAAGGTCACTGATAGACTTCGTGAACGAGGCTTAGAACTAGTCCTTACTGATGAAGCAAAAGAGTTCATTATCACCAAGGGTGCGAACCTCGACTACGGTGCACGGCCATTGCGTCGTGCAATCGAGCAACGCGTTGAAGATCCTCTTTCGGAAGAACTTCTTCGCGGTGCATTCGAAGGTAAGGACACGATCGTTGTTGCTGCAATTAAGGGAGACGACGGGAAGATTACCCGGTTGGACTTCCAAGGAGAAGCGAGAGGCGTGAAGCCTGTCGTAGAAGAAGCTCCAGCAGCTACTTAGGACTTGTTTGCGACCTGACCTAAACATCTGGATTCGCTGGGATCCAGATGTAGCGGGCAGTCTAGCTTTAATTTTTGTGTAGGATTTTTGTCTATTTCCGCTCTCGTTGACGGCGTCAATCTCGAAACGCCGTGATCATGTCAAGTGTTGCTTTTTCCACTGCGGAAAGCCAATTGGATAGACGAGCGTACGTTTTTGATTGGTGGGCAAAGATGATGCCGCGCGAGTTGTTTACGATCGCACCTAGCCCATCTGAATCAAACGCGGATGCGATGTCTTTGGCGTTACCACCTTGGGCTCCGTAGCCAGGGATAAGTAGCCAAGCGTTCGGCATTCGAGCTCGAAGGCTCACAAGCTGCTCTGGATAAGTGGCGCCAACAACCGCACCAATCGAACCATATTGACAGTCGACTCGTTCCAAAACGGTGTGTGTTGACTTCGCGAGTTCAGCAACTCGAT
>JANODQ010000401.1:0-3870 GCA_031412775.1 Pirellulaceae bacterium
ACGTATATTTATTAGCTATCAACCATTCCGCCGCTGCGATGAAGTCGTCGAACACGTTTTGCTTGTTCTGCTTCGTGCCGGCTTTGTGCCATCGCTCACCGTATTCCCCACCGCCACGCAGATTTGGAACTGCATAGATACCTCCCATCTCCATCCAGACAAGGTTTGCTGGTGAGAAGCTGGGTGTCAGCGAGATATTGAAACCACCATATGCATAGAGCATCGTGGGATTGTTACTATCGAGTGTGATTCCCTTCTTATGCGACACGATCATTGGGATACGCGTACCATCTTTGCTGTAATAGAAAGCGCGAGTCGTCTCAAACTGCGAGCTATCGAAATCTAGATCGGGTTTACGCCAAACGGTACTCTGGTCGTTTAATAGATTCAGTCGAAAGATCGTGGGCGGTGTAATGTAGTTCGTGAACGAGTAAAAAGTTTCCTTGGTGTCTCGATGGCCACCAAAGCCTACGACAGTCCCTAGGCCTGGCAGCTTGTGGTCACCCATGGGTTGTCCGGAAATAGTAAAACGTCGAATCAGGCTGGTGGCGTCTTGCAAGTAGCTTACGAAAAAGACATCGCCAAGCAGTGAGATAGCCTCGATAGCTTCATCTTTTTCGGGGATCAAAATCTGCCAATCTTTGGGAGTAGGTTTTGCAATGTCGATCGCGATCAGCTTCCCTTTCGCAGCATTGTGATCGGTGAAGAAATAGAATTTGCCGTCGTCGTTTCCGATGAAGCTGTACTCGAATTCGAATTCAGAGATGAGCTCGACAACTTCTGGTTTTTCCGGAAGCGAACCGCCGGGAAGCTTCATGAAAAAAACGAGTTTCTTGTCTTCCGTACCGCGCCAGACAGTAATGATTGCGTAGTCGCCATCCTCTGAGACGGTGGCTCCAAAACCCCATTCTTTTTGGTCATCGCGTTTGTAGATCAAAACGTCTTCTGCTTGAGTCGTACCAATTCGATGGTAGTAGAGTTTTTGAAAATAGTTGACGCCGCTAAATTCTTTTCCCGCTTCAGGAGCGTCGTATCGACCGTAGAAGAATCCCTTGCCATCTTTGGTCCAAGACACGCTGCTGAATTTGATCCACTCAAGTTTTTCTGGAAGATCTTTTTGCGTTGTCACGTCGCGAATGGTCCACGTGTTCCAGTCGCTTCCGGCGGCGGCCAAACCATAAGCGAGATACTTGCCGTCATCGCTTGGAACCCAACCCGATAACGCGACGGTACCATCATCACGAAGTGTATTGGGGTCTAAGAGTAGCTGTCGCGGCGATTCAATCGACTCAGCAGTGTAAAGAACACTTTGGTTTTGCAGACCGTTGTTGTGTGTAAAGAAGTATCGCGAGCCATACTTGATAGGTTGACCATATCTTTCATAGTTCCAAAGTTTGGTAAGACGCTCGCGAAGTTTTTCTCGAAGCGGAATCGTTTCGAGGTATCCAAAAGTTGTTTTGTTTTGAGCTTCAACCCACGAAGCTGTTTCGGAGGACTCGGTGTCCTCTAACCATCGATACGGATCTCGAATCGCGGTACCGTGATAGTCGTCGGAAACTTCCACTTGTTTGGTGACTGGATAACTTATCGATTCTGATTTCGAGGCCATGAGTTTTTTCACCTGTTCGTCGGTTGTCTGACTTAAGCAACGCCCCGAGGCCAATAGAACTATTAAAACATGTATCAATACAGGCATCAGCCTGCGTACATGCATTGTCAGTAGCGTGCAAGATCGCAAAATAGATACATCTTGCAAGGATGAACTCCTTTTCCGGAACTGTGTTGCTGAAATGCGAGTGTTGAAGAGTAGGGCGATGAAGTACCGAATCAGGAAGTGCCCGCCACCGTACTTGGCAGCTAAAATTGGAAAACGAAGGAAATTCCTAAGTCCGATCGCATTCCCGGCAACCGCTAAGACTAGCCCCAATCTCGTTCCCCATCGCTCTTTTTTTGTTTGACTCATGTCCTGCTTACTCCACTCCGGCTTGTCAAATGGCACAATTCTGGTAGACACTTACGCGACCTGAGAAACCTCTTTTACCCCACCCGTTCCTTTCAGTACATCCGACCAACGCAATTGACTATGGATTTACACGATCTTACCCGCGAATTGCATGTAGAAAACGATAGTAAAATCATCATGTTGGTTGCCGACGGTCTTGGCGGCCTCCCGATGCAGCCAGGTGGGCTAACCGAGCTGGAGACGGCCAAGACGCCCAATCTGGATGCTCTTGCCGCTCGTGGAGTCCAAGGAGCAAGCATCCCTGTTAAACCCGGAATCGCTCCAGGCAGCGGACCCGGTCACCTTGGACTTTTCGGATACGATCCGCTTCAATATCAAATTGGTCGAGGGGCTCTGGAAGCCACCGGAATCGGCTTTGAACTCAAAGAAGACGACGTTGCAATTCGCTGTAACTTTTGCACGCTAGATTCCAACGGGAACATCTCCGATCGTCGTGCGGGTCGAATTAGCAGCGAAGATAGTGCACCGCTTGCAATCTCACTTCGACAAATCAAAATTGCTGGCGTCGAAATCTTTGTCGAACCTGTCAAGGAGCATCGTTTCGTCGTTGTTTTTCGAGGTCAAGGACTTGGCGATAGCGTCGCTGATACCGACCCGCAACAGACGGGTGTTCCGCCTCTAGATCCAATCGGAAGCGACGCGGCGAGCAAGAAAACTGCCGAAGTTGCAAAAGAGTTTCTCCGTCAAGCAAAACAAATTCTCTCAGGCCACCCAAAAGCAAATTTTCATACCATGCGTGGATTTGCGGCTAAGCCAGCTCTCCCTTCCATGAACGAAGTCTACGGACTTCGAACGGCTGCAATCGCTGTGTATCCGATGTACAAGGGACTCGCGAGATTGGTTGGAATGGATATCGTCGGCGATGCGAAAACCCTCGCGGAACAAATCGACGTTATGAAGAGTTCATGGGACCAATATGATTTCTTCTTCATTCACTTCAAATATACCGACAGCACTGGCGAAGATGGTAACTTTAATGAGAAGGTCAAGCGGATCGAAGAGCTCGATGCAGCAGTGCAAAGCATTGCCTCGCTTGAACCAACCGTCTTGATTGTAACCGGCGACCATAGCACACCGAGCTACCTTCAAAGCCACTCCTGGCACCCTGTACCAACGCTGCTTGTGAGCGATTGCTGTCGCCCTGATCCACATAAAACGTTCAGCGAAACAACCTGCATCACCGGAGGCCTTGGTCAATTCGAAGCCAAGTATTTAATGGCAATCGCACTGTCTAACGCTGGCCGAATGGGCAAGTTCGGAGCGTAACAAAACTCTTTGGAGTGCTGTGACTTGTCACAGCTTTCGGGCGAGCGAAGTGACGAAAAGAAAAGAGCTAGCGCAAGATCGAACGATTTTCTCTTCACAAAGATCTCTCAGATCGCCAGCCGATAAATAATTCTTAAGGCTCCGCCAAATCATGGCGGTTCCATACTAGAATCTTCCGGTTGACGATCCAAAAAAAGAATAGCGACCATGCAGGCGGTTTGAAGCTGCGACAAGAGCCAAACTGAAGAGCCAAACTGAAAAGCCAAACCCAATTCCAATCGTACCTTAAAACATGCTGACGTCGCCCGCAATGATCGCGTAGGGCATCTGAGTTTTGACGTGCGATAAGTGATCGCAGCACGATGCTCGTGAAAACAAAATCGTCGTGTCTTAAATTGGCGAGCAGTGGTCATCGAATATCGCCCCGGCCAGAACACTTCGTAGACACCCCAGTAGGATTGGTGACGGAGCGATAGCATCTCCAGTCGGATCTATCGAGGCGAAAGCGAGGGGAATTACCATCGGTGTCAGAATACCAATTGTCCCATAGCTGGTTCCTGTGCAAAAAGAAATTACACCGG
>JANODQ010000402.1:0-4156 GCA_031412775.1 Pirellulaceae bacterium
TTGTCGAGTTGCGGGGCAACGTCATCTCGCATCGAACTCCGTTGAAGTTGCCATTTGCCGATTCATGAACGTGGACACGTCTTCGATCCAAGTATTTCGCCAGTCCGTTCTATCGAAAGGTTGTAGATCAATCACGTTAAATTCGTGTAGTCCGTGCCTTCCGAAGCGTCAGGCGTGCCTACCGCACCAGAGGATACAGAGCGATTGGCGGCGATGTACCAAGTAAATTATTTCATGGCTTAAGCTTGAGTTTTAAGCAGATCATCGCTGCCTTCGTAGCCGAGCCTGCCAAGGGTTTGAATTTCTTCCAGCAATTCTCACATCGATTGAAATGTTTTCTTATGCCACTAACAATTCAAACATAAAATACAAAGCGTAAAAGATCGGCTGCCGAGCTAAGTTGCTGTGTTACTCTCGGCAGAAGGCACATGAATTGTGACTGTTGCGTTGGCTTTGCGTTGGCGTTACCGAGCGGCAGGCGCTTCAGAAGCAGACAAATCGCGAATCAAGATATCTTTGAATCGCATGCGTCCTTCTCCGCCGGAGTGAAGCTGTAGTGCGATGAGACCTTCGGTGACTTTCGGATTTGGATATGTGAAGTCGAGTACTTCGATACCGTTCAGTACTACTACGTATCGCTTTCCTTCGACAAGAATCAACATGTCATTCCAATCATTCGGTTTGATGACCGTTTCCAAGTGAGGAGCGGGCCACACCAGCCAGCCTTTGTCATCGCCATAGATACCGCCTGTGTGGTGAGCAAGCGAACGATCGATTTCGATCTGACGCCCGGCAATTACCTTTGAAGTCCCGGGCTCGAAAGCCGTATGAAGATAAACACCGCTGTTGCCGTCGGCTTCACATTTGAATCGTAACGATAGGTGGAAGCTTTTATAGGTCTTTTCTGTTGCCAGGTAGCCGTATTCTTTAGTGATCCCTTCGCCGAAGATTTCACCATTTTCGACTACCCATTTCTCGTTACCGATGGGAGTCCAACCTGTGAGATCCTTTCCGTTGAAAAGAGGTTGCCAAGGAGCATTAAATGGATCTGATTGCTGTCCACGTGCGGGAACAGCGCTAGCCGTAATCGCAAGGAGGGCAACGGCAAGGAACGAAAGCTTGTTCATAGCATATCTCTTGGAGGTTCTAAGGTGGGGCTTCAGTGACGTTCGTGGACCTCCATATTCTACTCGGATTGCCCTTACCGCGCAACCGATGATTATAAGTTTCTGGATCACCGACCCTCGGAGTAATTATCGCTCAAACAGATCAAGTTTCTGACTTCCGATTATGAGGTTTACAACGATTGATTCGCAGTAAAGCCTTTGTTTTGCTCGCTGTAACCGTAGCCAATGGATGTGTTATCGATCGAGACTGAAATATTCTTTGCCTGCTGGAGATTTTTAACCTAGGGTTGCCAAGGGTGTTGCAATGGCGCCAACGGAAGACAGTTCAACGGAGCTCTTCGACAGAAAGAAATCAACGATGCCTAGTAGTTATGATCCTCGCAGCAGCCGCAAAAAGACCCATCGCAAAACTACGCAGCTTGGGATTGAGCAGCTTGAAAGTCGGATGATGAATGCGGTTGATGGACTAGAGCAACATCTCCAGCAGTTGATTGCGCCGATGTCTGTTGGTGGAGCGTCTATTGGCGGGGCATCCGTTGGATCCACGCAAGTAGTATTTACAACTACAAACACGGTAGGAAACACAGCTCCAACCATCGCAACAACCCCTCGACTTGTAAGCGGAACCGATGTTCGCTCAAGATCCGCAGCGGTGTCGGTCCTCGGTGCAGACAACGCGGGCGAATCGCGTTTAACTTACACTTGGTCAGCGAACACTTCTCCTTCTGGGGCCACTGTTACATTTGCTTCAAATGGAACGAACGCGGCCAAGCAGAACATAGCGACCTTCAATAAGCCAGGGACGTATTCTTTACGTGTTACAGTTAGCGATGAAAGCGGTCTTACTACGGCAAGTCTCCTACAGGTCAATGTTTTGGCCACATTGACGACATTGAGGCTTCAAGATTCCACGGGTGCGGAACTAAACCCAAGTCTCGTTCATAATGTGAGTGGAAAAACTCAAACTGTCAGAGTAATTGGATTAGACCAGTTCGGGATAACGATGACTTCGACACCGACTGCGGTTTGGACGCAAGTCGCCGCGCCATCCGGTGGCAGCATCACTCCGTCGGTTGCAAATGGTGTCGCTACTCTGACTTTTAATCGTCTCGGGGCATATACGTCGCGAGTAACCGTAGGCACGCTCACCGTTGATCTCAGGTCCAACGTATTAGCGACTGCAACAGGTATCGCGGTCCGCAACTCTCTCGGCCAAGCTGCATTAGCGACGACTCCAAGCACCACCACTGCACTGAGCCAGACTTGGTCAGCAACTGCGTTCGACCAGTTCGGCAACGCGATGGTACAGCAGCCGATATTCACTTGGACAAATCCTGTATCGCCGACAGGTTCCCTACCAACCATACAAGTTTCCGGAAGTGCGGCAACTATTACGTTTAATCGAATCGGAACCTATAGTGTGCGAGCTCAATCCGGCTCCGCATCGTTGACGTTCCAAGTCAATGTGACTTCCGTATTGAGTCGTATCGCGTTGACAACTCCTGACAATGTTGCAGTTAGTACCGCCGTCCCCATTCGCACCGCGGCAACAGGCCAAAGATTGAACGTAAGCGGATTCGATCAATTCGGCATCGCGATGACAACACTGCCGAGTTTAACGTGGACCGCAACAACTACACCGACGCAAGGTACTGCCACTGCAACCGTCACTTCAGGCTTAGCGACTGTCATTTTTAATCGTTCCGGTAGCTATAGTTTACGAGTTGCTGGAGGAACAGCTACTGCATTGTTCCAAGTAAACGTCATCCAAACGTTTACAAGCCTTTCGGCGTTAGGTTCGACAACCACCCCAATTAACTCGACGTCCGTGGTAGCCGTGCCGACGGCAAGCACAATAGTTCGAGCAGTTGCCAACGATCAGTTTGGTCAGCCGATGGCAACACAACCAACGCTAACTTGGACCTCAGTAACAGTCCCGACAGGCGGTTCGGCAACATACACCACCGCAAACACCGGAACCACGATTCGATTTAGCCAAGTTGGAAACTTTTCCGCTCGAGTATCATCCGGCTCTATCACGCAAACAATCGCATTCAACGTCGTTGCAACTCTGACAAAGATCAACATTACTGGTGCTCCCACTGTTGCTCTCGGTGGATCACAACAGTACAGCACACAAGGTGTTGATCAATTCGATCGCCCGATGGCCACACAACCATCAGTGACTTGGACAGCAACTGGTGGCACGATCAACATAACGGGCCTATATCGGGCGGGCTCCACAGTAGGAGCTTATGCGATCACAGCGAGTTCCGGAAAGGTTACCGCTAACTTAAGCATAGCTGTTGCAACTCCCGGAGCCGCCTCAAGCGTCACCGACATGGCTCTTCGCAATCTGTTAACTGGGCTCTACGCCGATAGCTCGATTACCCGAGCAGAGATGATGCAAATTCTACGAAGCGTTGGTGCCGACGGGAGCGTGAGTCAGGCTGAGCTGACGGACCTCCGGGCCATCATTGCTACGGGCTCGCAATTCAGCATGCCAAGCTATGTCCGTGAGCTTGCTCGCGATGTCGTCAACGCCAATCCAGCGAACCTCAAGTTCAAGGGACAAATAGCAGGGAATCTCGCCGCTGGTAGCTCATCAACCTTGCTAAATAACCTTGTTGATAAATGGTTCTTGGGAGCTGACGAGCCGGTTATATCTGGCTCTGGTCTGACTTATCAGATTTCGACAGGGAACTTATTCAATGGCACCCCATCCCGTGCCGACGCGAAGCAAGGATACTTGGGCGACTGCTATCTCATCGCAGCAGTTACTGCGATTGCAGACCGAAATGCGGATGCGATTCGCAATGTCTTTATCGATAACGGAGATGGGACTTTCACCGTCCGATTCTTCGCAGGATCTGCCGACTATGTCACCGTAAATCGAAAGTTACCGGCCTACTCCAACGGAACGCTCGCTTACTCGGGAGTTAGCCAAGCCATCGCGAATACTTCGACAACGCTTTGGGTCGCTTTACTTGAGAAGGCTTATGCACAATGGAACGAAACAGGAAACTCAG
>JANODQ010000403.1:0-5121 GCA_031412775.1 Pirellulaceae bacterium
GCTCAGGTTCGGCAGAGTAATCGACCTCAGAACTAACCAACGAAGCTACTTCAACAGGAGTGTCCGTTTGGACTTCCACGGTCGCAGATTCGTAGCCTACTTCTTCGCTATTAAATTTGTATGGCTCTTGTATTTCTGCTGCAATATATTGGACGGGCTCTTGATTGAGATACTGATTCGCGAACTCGTCGATTTCAGATAGACTGTTACTGAGCACTTCAGAATAGTGAGTGCCGAAGTACTCAGCATTCCTCACTGGCAGTGGCGACTCTATGGCATGCTGCGGCTCTTCTAAAATAGGAGCATCTAGTGAATCGAAATACTCGGGCGATTGAATCGATGGTGAGTCATAGACTTCATTCGTTGATGTGGCTTCTAGTAATTGATACGCGTCATCATGAGTTGAGCTAGCAGAGTTGCTTTCTGCTTCATACGTCGCTTGGTCGTAATGGACTTTTCCATACTGATTTGTGCTGTATTGAGGTTCAGCGTATTGAGGTTCAGCGTGTGGCGAGGTTGATTGACCTGAGATTAACAAGTTTTCAAGTCGTTCGAAACGGCTATCGATCACCGCAGAAGTGTCTTGAAATCGCTGTTCGTAGCGTTCTGCAAGGTTAGTAGACAAATCTCGTAAACCTTCGATAACACTGCTTCGAATAGCCTCTAAAGAATCGCGAAGTGGTTCGATCACCGCCTTCATTTCGTTTGCGACTTCGGCGGCGTTCAAATTAGGCACAAGCGAAGGGGGCGGCTCCGCTGGAGCAAGTACGGTGGGCAGTGTCGCAATTATAGAGGCATTTAAATCACAATCCTCTACCGTCTTTTCAACACCTGCTTCGCCAGCGACATCGATTTCCATTGCGATTTCTATTGCATCTGAGTTGGCAAGCGATTGAAGGCGAGCGGCCTGATCGGCTACATCTCCAGGTGTAAGTTGATGCGATGCAAATTGCTTCTTCATGAAAGAAGCGGGAATAACTTGAATCTTTGCCGCGCCCAGTTGCACATAGGTTGGCTCGTCAATCAGCCATTCGCGGATGTGCCGCCCCGAAATTTTTACTTCTCCTTCGATGGCCTGGACAAGAATATGATTTCTGCCAAATGTGATCGCGCCGTGGATGGCTTCCAGGCCTGGAATGGAAATGACTACGGAACAGCCATCATTAGAGCCAATCGTGACGCTTTCACATTCGATTTGCCAAGACTTCCTGACTTCCCCATTTCCTCCAATCCAGTGGATTTGTCCTAGAGTCGCGTTGGAATCAGATTGATATTGGTTATTTATACGAGTCGATTCGAGACGTTGATCGGAATGCGGATCGGCTGCTATGGTGAATTCTTGTTGCATACTGGCCGGCTCTTTAAAAGTCTGGCTGCGAATTTCGTCGTATGTCCCCTGCATCCCCTTTTATCGGAACCTGTCACCACAGAAGTTTGCCTAGAGCCGGAAAAAACAGGATCGTGGGACATATTTTTTGGCAACTGCCAAACCGTATCCACAGATTCACCAAACCAGCGATATAATCAAATATTCCGGAGCACTCAAAGCACATAACGGTTTTTTGCTGCAGTTTAGGCAAATGTCCGGTGACTATCGAGATAATGTCTCAATTTTGTCTAGCCGTGAACCAAATTTGCATTAGTAACGTAAACATCCTGGCTGTAGGTATTTGAGCGTATTCAATGTCGATGAAGGAGCCCTTCAAGAGGACATTTCTACCGACTTCACTACAAATCGTCCGCACCTCGGACTGTTTGCGACCTATAGTACAAAAGCCTACTCTGACAGCCCCCCGACAGAGGGTTTTCAAAGAAGACGTTTTTCTAAAAGTATTCGTGCTCCTCGGGTAATTTAGCGGTACCGAACATTTAACATCCTACGGATCGGGCGTTGCCCGGAAAGATCATGACGCGTAAAGAGTCTCTAGTCAAACTACGTGACGTCTTGTTAATTCGCCGAGAAGCTTTGAGAAAGGCTTTAGCAGGGGATTTAAGCTTACTTCAGCAGTTGTCGCTGGACGGCGGCGATGTTGTTGATATTGCAATGGACACGACTCAAGACGAAATTAGCAGTCTCCTTGCACAGGTTGAAAGCCGAGAGCTCGGACACATCGAAGAAGCCCTCGAGCGGATGAAAGAAGGGCGTTACGGGGATTGTGACGTTTGCGACAAGCCAATTCCTCTCGCTCGTCTCCAGGCAGTTCCCTATGCGACCGCTTGTATCGCTTGTGCCCGTCAAAAGGAAAAGATCATTCCTCGTTTCAATTCCTACGTGGACGACTCAGCCGAACAGTCCGCTTGGTAAACCCAGTGCCGATTCTCGTTTAGTCGGCGTTTTCTGTCTCTACCAAAGCAGTTTCAAAGCAATCGCTGAGATTGCCCTGGGCTGATGGCAATGGATAATCGTCACAAGCACAGTTTCTAAAGTCGCATTTCGCTTTTAATGCTTTGTCCAACTCAAAAATTGGAGTAACTGAATTCGTCAAGAATTCAGATGTCGATGGAAATGGCAGCAAAAGCTAGATGTCGGCAGATATCTTACGACATCTGCTGCAAGGGCAAATCAAGGTTTCAAATCTGGTCGAAGCACTAGCAACTTGCCGGGAAGTTCCTTGATCGGTAGCTTGTCAGTTGGTGCTCCATGCGTCCCAAACGATAATTCGTGACGATTATGACGCTTCTTTGCTTAACCGATTTTCTAAATCATTGTTTTCCTGGTTTGCATTCAAGTCAAAGCTTTGATCGAGCGGTGCTCTTCGGATAAAGTGGAAGGGCTCAGTTGACACCGAGCAATTCACAAAAGTATTCAGCCCGTAGGACGTGCCAGGCGCTCGAAAGAAGTATGACTCATCTACCATTCCCGCTCGAAGACGAAGTCGATCAACTGCTGCTGAATGCTCAGTTGAGGGATGAACTCGAACCGTATTTTGATGAAGCGGTCGATTTGGTTGCAGTTCGACAGCTTCCACTCGCTCAGGAAAATGATTTCTTGCAGTCGATGCTTGCCTGGGAGCGTGCCCCAGCACTTCCCATTAGTCGTTGGTTCGAGCCCGAGCTTTTGCTTCCCCGAATGGACGAACTTTCGGACGCACAGGTGAAGCGTTACTTGAACGAGACATTGCAAAAACTCTACGGCCAAAGAATTGTCCTGGCCTTCACTGATCACCTAAGCGATCGGCAGCTTTACTGCCTGATTTCGCGCGACATTCTTCCAAGCTACGAAAAGAAAATCGAGCATCCCAAAAATTACCTTCACTGGCATTGTCTCGATGAAAATGATTCGGAAACATGGCTCCGGTACTACGCAACCGATGCTGAGCGAGACGAGTGGCTTCAAGAAAACGAGGGCGAACTTCCTCCGCACTGCGACCCACCCTACCCGAGATTCATGCATCGCCGGCCAAGTGGCTTCTGAGTAACTAAAGAAGCGTATCGTCCGAGTAGACAAAGTGCGAAAAAGAAAATCGAGAGCGGATAGCAGAAGGTGACACGACGCTTGTGGGTTCGAAGTATTTGTGTCTCCGTAGTTTCGAAAACCAAACGGAAGCACAGGAGGCACGCTTCAATGAAATCTATAACCATGAACTGGATACGGCCAAGGCATGGGGTCACAAGGAAGTACTTCGCAATCTGTGGCACCAGACAGATGAATTCACCGTAATAAAATACTTCAATGATTGGTACAAACGAGTGATCCGTTCGAACCTCGAGCCGATGAAGACTCTTGCTAGGACGATCAAAGAGCGACTCAAGAACGTAGTCAGTTTTTGCACACACAAAATCACGAATGAAGTTACCGAAGGAATGAATAGCAAGATCATGTCGATCAAGCGAAGGGTTGGTGGTTACCGAAACATCCAAAACTTCAAAACTGCTATCTTCTTTTACTGCGGTGGGCTGGACCTGGACCCAAGCTAATGCCGGATGCACCTGTTTTTACCGCAAGGATCAGCGATGAGGGTCATCATCACGAAGACGGATTGTCATTGGGTAAGAACGACATCCACATAAAAAAGAATCGCCCAGTCTCGACCCATCGAGCCTGGGCGATTGGCATTTGCAAATTCAAAGTAACTCGGTGGTTTCTTCGGACGCGGAGATTGCGAATTGCATTCCGGATTTAACTCGGACCGATTGCGACTTCCGATGTGTCGGCGATTGCCTTGCGCAGACCAGCGAGGACTTTTGGAACTTCAACGAATGGGTCGTAATTCTTTCGCTTCATGGCGAGTGTTTCGATGGGAAGGTATCCACGATATCCGGATTGCCTAACAATTGTGACTAATCGTTTCATATCGGTAGGAACACCTGTGGGGAGACTGTTCACCGTCTCCTTGATCTGCCAATTCACCGCATACGGCGCCATGATTGCGATGTCAGCATACGGGTCGTCCGTTAAGTACTTGCCGGTGTCGACAAGCGCAGCACACCAAGGGTGATCGACTTTTCTTAAAAGGCTCAGGTGCTCTTCGCCAGTGTTGATGAAGTCGCCGTGATTTTGAACAGCGACAACAACACCGAACTTTTGACCATACTCGGCACACTCACGAAGCGAATCTGCCATCCAGCTTTCGACCTCCGTACGAGTTGCGTTTCGAGAGGCTTCTTGCCAATTCTTAAATGGAGATTGGCAGTCTGCAAAAGCTCGAATAGCCGGTGCTCCCAACTTCGCGGCAACTTCTATCCACGTCTTGATGCGCTGAACGCCTTCGTCCCGGACTGATTTTTCAGCAGTGGTAAAATCATTTCTTACACCAGTACCGCTGACGTCCAAACCGCGATCGAATGCGTAGCGTTTCAGTTTGACGATGTAGTTATCACCAGGTGCATTGGGATATCCAGGAAAAAAATAGCCTGTCAAATCGATCGCATCAAATCCATGCTTCGCGCAAAAGTCACAGACTTGAAATAGATCAACACCCGTACTTGAGTCTTTGGCATTTGCATTCAACAACTCGAGAAAAGAGTACGCATTGAGCGAAACGCGTAAATGGGACCCGGCTGTACGCTGGATTGGACCGTACTCACCAAGCACTTTAGTAGCACCCAAGGTGGATACCACCAAAATAGAGCTGCTTGAAACGCGACGAAGAAAATCTCTTCGGTTTGTATTAAATGCCA
>JANODQ010000404.1:0-1782 GCA_031412775.1 Pirellulaceae bacterium
TGGGCGCATCACCGATTCTCAGGGGCGCACGGTAGATTTTTGCAATACGGTGATTGTGATGACCAGCAACATCGGCAGCGAGTTTATCCTAGATGTGGCAGGTGATGACGATCGCTATGAGGAGATGCAAACGCGCGTCACCACGTCCCTCCGCAAGCATTTCCGCCCCGAATTTCTCAACCGGATTGATGACTTGATCATCTTCCATGCCTTGGGTCGCGGCGAACTCAGCCAGATTGTTGGGCTACAAATTCTCAAAATTCAGACCATGCTGTCCGATCAAAAACTGAAGTTAGACATTACCCCCGCCGCCCAAGACCACATTGCCGCTGCTGGATATGATCCAATCTATGGGGCGCGTCCGCTGAAACGCGCCATTCAGCGGGAACTGCAAAACCCGATCGCCACCAAAATTTTGGAAAACACTTTTGCCGAAGGAGACACCATTATGATCGATGTGGCGGATGGAAAGCTAACGTTTAATCAAAAATCCGAGATCGCCAAAAGTGAACTTTCTGTGATGAGCTAATCCAACAGAATATTGGCGGGTAGGGGCTAGTTGATACTTGACAGCGAGTTTACCGAGAGGACGTGTCTTCCCGAATCACTTGTTCTAGCGAATCGTCTCCTTTCATGTTTCGATTTGCAGTCAGAATAATCATCTGGTTGGCTTGAGCCAGTTGCCACACTAAGCGATCGCTGCTATTTTCTAGTGAACCCACCTCCTCAAACCCAACAAATCGAATCGGCATCGTTTCAAGCCATCCCTCAGCCGCGATCGTGCCCCATAGTAAAGCTGCCTCTCCTCGCAAATTGTAATCGATCAAAAAACTCATACCTTGAACTCAAGCCTGTTTTTCCAAGCTTGAAGTTTTGCACGGAGTAGTTTTTGATCTGATTTCGGGGGCACCGCAGCAAGTCGAGCAAAGTGTTCACCGTTGCGTTCTTCCCAATATTGCCGATTGTCTTCTGCAAGTTGCAAAACTTCTTGATGCTCCACCTCTACTTCCGCCTGATGAGCTTCGCTGTAAAAGAGTGCAGCATCAACTTGAGCATCTGTGAGACAAAGCTTTTCGCGAATGAGTTTGGCGGGATAGCCAGCCGTCAACTAATCCATCACGTCATAAAGCGGGATACGGGTATCTACGATGGTCAGCCCTCGATCGATCCGAATAATGGCAGCCTGCCCATTGGATAGTGGAGCCATATCCATAGCAGTATCTTATGGATAATCAAGCAGAGCGGACTGCCCACCCTACCCAGGGCAAACGCATCTTATCCAATCAGAACCTTGAGCAAGTAGTCCTCATCCCAACTCGCCCGCAGGCGTTTATTTTTGATGCCAACTTTGATGATTGTCTCTTGGGTGAGTAAGTTAAGCGCAATATGACGCACCACCGCTCATCGCCGCCACTCCACTCACCGATAACGAAACTTGGACAGTGATTCCACCCGGAGAATTGCTCGTTTTTCAAGATGGCATTCCCTTGATGCTCTAAACAGCGTTTTCTGCACGGATGCTCTTTCGCGGTAAAGAAAATCATTTTTTGTGAATACTTACACTTGCTAAAATCTAATTTTTTAGGCGGCGGCTTCATCCTGCTAAAGTTAGTTTATGTATGACGAAGACGATGAACTGACCATCCTGATAGAGGATGAGCTAGAAAGCCCCTTGGATAAGCTAGAGCCGCTAGATGAAGAGTTAGCGCCACAGCTTGATCCGGAGGAAATGTTGCGGTTACTGGAATCGGCAGAACCGAATCATCGGATGCTAGCAGCACG
>JANODQ010000405.1:0-4375 GCA_031412775.1 Pirellulaceae bacterium
TCCAAGACTTTATTACCAGTCGAGATATCGTTCGTCTCCCAGCAAAGGATCGTTGCCAAGTCATTGAGATGCCAGAGTTCCGACGAGGCAACTCGCTGGCGTACCTGGATTCTGCTCTGCCTCTAGACCCTGACGGTTTTAGCTACTACGCGATCAGTCCTCCCCCCAAGCAATGGAACCAAAAACGCGTTAATAGCTTTCTGGAGGAGTATAACGACCACATGCTTCAAATCCTCTCGATTCACGAAGCCTACCCTGGGCATTATGTCCAGTTGCAGTACTCGAATCGAACACCCTCTTTGATTCGACGTGTGCTGCAATCCGGCACTTACATCGAAGGATGGGCTGTATATACCGAGCAGATGATGCTAGACCAAGGGTATGGCAACGGCTCACTACCATTACGATTAAATCAATTGAAGTTCTATCTCCGAGCCGTTTGTAATACCATACTCGACTATCGAATGCACTGTACGCAAATGACCGATCAGGAAGCCTTGAACTTTCTAACTCGCGAAGCTTATCAGTCCGATGGCGAAGCTCTGCTGAAGGTCGTTCGAGCCAAGCAAAGCTCTGTTCAGTTGAGCACCTACTTTGCAGGCCGGATGGCTTTTTATCGTCTTCGTGAAATGATACAACTCGAGCAAGGTGACGCGTTTGATCTTGGACGCTACCATGAAGCAGTTCTCGAAAATGGTTCGATACCCGTCAAATATCTGCCCGAATTAGTTCGCGGCAGATTAAAGCAACCGCGGACTCCCGCTGAATAAATTTGAGCAGATAGTTAGTTATCTGATTATCAAAACATCTTCTACTAGAACATCGAAAATCAGTCTTGAATGCCCATTACTGAAGTGCAAGTAATTGATTCGCATACTGGTGGTGAGCCAACCCGTGTGGTTATCACCGGTGGTCCTGATTTGCTAACCGGTAGCGTTGCTCAGCAGTTGGAGATCCTCAAACAAAATCACGATTCCTTTCGACGTGCCATCATCAATGAGCCTAGGGGAACGGATTTTTTAGTGGGCGCACTTTTGGTTACACCAACTAATAAAGATTGCGTTGCTGGAGTCATCTTTTTCGATAACGTTAAATTCATTGGTATGTGCGGTCATGGGACCATCGGCGTAGTTGCTACGTTGGCCTATCTTGGAAGAATCAGTTGTGGAGTTCATCAGATCGAAACGCCAGTAGGCATTGTCTCCGCCGAGCTGCATCAAGATGGATCGGTTTCGATTACTAACGTTTCATCATTTCGGACTGCGAAAGATGTCGAACTATTGATACCTGGCTTTGGAAAGGTTGCTGGAGATATAGCTTGGGGCGGAAACTGGTTCTACTTAGTTAACGATCATCCGTTCCGGCTGGATCAAAACAACCTCGAGCAACTTACTGATGTTAGTTGGAAAATCCGGCTTGCGATCAATGAAAGCGGGTTCCCCGACGTGGATCATATCATTCTATTTGCGCCCGACACTTCAAAAGCAAACGAACTCGCGACAAATACAAAGGCAACTATTGATTCGAAGAACTTCGTGCTTTGTCCAGGGAAAGCTTACGATCGATCTCCATGTGGTACAGGGACCAGTGCACGGCTTGCTTGCTTAGCGAGTGATGGGCTCTTGTTGGAGGGGGAAACAATGGTTCAGAAAAGCATCATCGGAAGCCATTTTACGGGTCGCTTTCTCTGGGACAACAAAGACCAAGGGACTGTTTTTCCAACGATCACTGGTGAAGCATTCATAACAGCTAAAGCAAATCTCATTTTTGATTCTCGCGATCCATTTTGTGACGGGATCGCTACCGAATAGCGAGACGACCTAAGCAACGACGATCTGCGTTGGATGCCTGCTTTCTGCCTCCGTACTAACCATCAGCAACCGCGAGATCGGGAATGCACTTCCACTGGCGACTACCAATTGCCAGTTCGCCCATACCACTCATTAGGACGAGATGATCGCGTTGAGGAGCATTGTCTTCGCCGCAAATTGTAGGCAACAGGTTGTAACTGTCTGGTAGTAATGCCTTGGGGATATTGATTAAGGCAGCGGCGCAAATGGCAGCCGGGATATCAAGCGTGGAAGCCAGTGCTGATGAAACGCCCGGTTGAATGCGAGCAGGCCAACGAACGATCAACGGTACCGGGTGGCCACCTTCCCATCGCAGTGATTTTTTACAGCGAAAAGGACCTGTTGGACGATAGCTTTTTCGTCATTCAAGTATGCACCAATATCACTGCTGTAAATAACCAGAGTGTTATTAGCGAGTCCAAGGCGATCGAGAGTCTGAAGAAGTTCACCGAGGGACGCGTCAAACTCTAGGAGCATATCAGCGCGACTACTAATGCCACTCGCCCCAGCAAATCTCGGACGAGGAATCGCCGGGGCATGAACGTTAAGCGGCGTACACATAACGAAGAACTTCCGGTCCTTGTTTCTTTCGATAAATTGCAGGCACCAACGCGTGTGAATATCAGCAATTTCGGTGTCCTTCCACCATGCAGATTCCCACCTTTTGGAACAGCCGAAGCGATCGCGTCCCGCTGTGACCATCGGTTTTGTTTAAAACAAAGCCAACGGTTTTAGCGCAGCCACATTTTTTGCTTTTCTTCAGTCCTACTTGCTTTGTCTTAATTCGAATTCGAGAATCGCTCGATCGTGTTACTTCTTCATTTTTTTTGATTACTTTAAAAGTAGCCACCTCAGCAACGGGTGAGAAAATGCCTGGAGAGCCATTTGCATTGGCTCTCCAGGAAAATCCCCTTTGGAACAGGACGCTGGCGAGTTCCTGCTATACGGTGAATAAAATTTGTGCAAAGATTAATACGCGTCTCATTCGTACATTATCACATTCCAGCACGAGGCTCATCTTCCCCCTTGCTGCGGCATTACCTGTTCCGAGTGGCATGTCAATAAAGCGGATCAAAGATCCCCACGGATACCCACATAAGTCCAATGGGGCAAGCTTTTCAAATTTACAAGGGCGCCTCCTACACAACAGTACTATTTTGATCATCTAGTGAATGTTCGAGGCTGCCACTTAGATGCATTAACCGCCCTAGTTCGTCTCGAGGGACTAGGTGTGTGACAACCAATTCGCGGAGGCATTGCAGACGTGACTGGGCATCGATCCCTGCGTAGACGGCATCAATATCGACGATGCTTTTCCCGATGATTTCTTCCAACTGCTTTTGGCAATACTTCGGTTGTTTTATGGCGGTCCGCATTGTTCCGTACTGATTTAAATTCGATGCAAATATGCCTGCTGCACTGACTGGCAAGAAGTCTTCGTACCGTAGCCCAACTCGTTCGACGAAGCCTTGGTCAAACAGACAACCGAAATCGCAAGTATTAATCGTCCCAGCTCTCTTGAGACCCAGCGGTGTCGGTGCGTAACAAGCATAAACCAAAGATTCTCTCAGCAGTCCGTCCAGAGAACTCGGGAACACTGAAAAAACCTTTAGTGAGGCGTCTTCAAAGAGACATTCGTTCATTGAAACACTTGGCAGCGACGACCGAATTTTATCAATTTCTTCTAAGCACTCATCATAAATGGCTCGGCCACTTCGAGTCGTTGCATAGAATCGCTGCTCGATTTCACCGAATCGTGCAGTATGACCGAACGAAATAGTAGTACCATCTGGTTCGTGAAAAACGACGGGTTCTGTCAACGCTTTGTAAGCATCTTGACGAAGCAAAATTGGAGTATCCGGTCCAGGACCTTCGGTAAATTCTTTGAAGCCCGCATGTGGAATTCCTCTAAGTTGAACTTCAAGTGGGAGCAGTTTTTGAAGCAGAGAAGCAGATGTAGGCGCGGAAGAAACTGCGTTAACAGGCTTACCGCAGATGACTTTCGAATCAGCAGCCGATAAGTGCTTAAAATGCAATGTAATCCAATCGGGCCCAACTGCGGCGAGCAAACGATCCAGGGCAACAAGAGCACGACGAACGAAAGTCTCCACGTCCGTGCCGCCAAGGCAGTACTTCATGGCCGCAACGTAAAGATCTATACACAGTGTATTGGGTGTCAGATGGTTCAAATGATGACGTTCAAAACAGGCAATGTCTGCTGCGATCTTGAACCCACCTTCACACAGCTCTTTATACAAACCGTAGTTGGAAGCCTGGCCTGTCCATTTGAAAATCCTATTGGTCGCTTCGCTAATCAGCAATTCTGCGTCCTCGGGGGAAAGACCTCCGTGCTGTTCGCTCTTTTCTATCAACGAAATTGCCAAGTCAGAGAAGACCTTTCTCGTCGAGAGCGCTTTTTCAATAAGATGCTTTGTTTGATCATCGAAGTAATCAGTTACAAGCAGTGAAGTAAACACACGATGCTCTGGAGCGTGCGTGCTGCGGAATGCGGTTGCGATGATGGG
>JANODQ010000406.1:0-5374 GCA_031412775.1 Pirellulaceae bacterium
GATCATTTATGGCGCAGTCGACGAGATTTCACAAACACCTGTCGGTCGTACCGCAGACGTGATGGATTGGGTCGCGGATTCGGCTGGAGCAGTTTTCGGAATCGTGTGTTACGTCATCTTGCGTCAAACAATTGTCACGCTTGGCAAAGTTCGGCCTGCTTCGCCGCCCATGACTCTAGAAGCCCCGCTGGCGTAAGATTTCGATCGACTTCGGATTGTGCAGTCAAGCAGGAATCCATCGCACGAGCAACCGTTGCCATTGAAAGCCTCACGCGACTATTTTTCGTAGTCGCTTGAGGTGAGTTGTCATCCAAAAGTATCTCGCGGTAAAAGTCACACGCGAAGGAGAACAAAAGCTTCAATCGCGTTCGTCGCGCCGATCCTTCTTCTCCGACACTCTGACTCTGAGCAAGCATCGCTTTGGAGATACCCACAAAGTCCATCGGTCTCTGAGCAAGCATCGCATACAACTCGCTACGAAACTTCCTTAGCTCAGCATCTGCCAAAAGAGTCGCCTTACCAATCGACCCGTTTGCCATCACGGCAACTTCACCGGCTTCATTTGCGTCCGAGAGAATTCCGTTTCGCAGCAACAGCGTCGCGACATGAGATGCATCGAGGCGTCCAAAGCGGACGATCTGTGATCGCGAGCGAATCGTGGCAAGCTGCCTCTGCTCGTTGGTACCAATCAAAAAGATTAGCGAACCCAGCGGCGGCTCTTCGAGTGTTTTCAGCATGCTATTGGCGGCCTCGTCCAGAATCGTATCGGCGTCGTCGATGATGGCGACTCTTCGAACACCTCCAAAGGGCTTGATGTGAAGTTCGTAACATAGCCCCTCACGCATTCGATTTTCTTTTGAACCGACCAACTTGTCGATCGAAAGACTTGACGCGTCAGCGGACTTTTCAAGCAGCAACAAATCCGGATGCGTTTTAGCGTCTACTTGAACACATGATTCGCAGACTCCGCAAGGAACCATAAGACCCGCCTTCTGGCGGAGGCAAAGCATCGACTTGGCGACAAGTCTCGCGAATGTTCGCTTACCGACTCCGTCCGGACCGACCATCAAGAAGGTGCTCGCAAGCCGTGATTGTTTTACCGCGCATTCGAACCAACGACGTTGAACCGAATGCCCCAGTAACTCGGACCACATCATCGTCGTTCACTCTCGATACCAAAAGCACGGATAATGGAAATGCAGTCAAAAACAACATTGGAGTAGGGTTATCACTACGTTTACTGGCCCATACGTAGCTACGCCTCGAGGAGACGCGCCTACGCGTTAGAAATTACAACCCGCTGTTCACTGTTGACTACTTCAACATCTCACTGGCGAAGCCAACTTTGTCGAGTGCCGCAATGGCAGCGGAAGGGTCAAAATTACCATCGACTTGGACAAGCACCACAGGATTATCAATCGTGCCTTCTTTCTTCTGGTCAGCAAGCTTCACCGACGATACGCCAGCTACCTTTGCGAGAGCTTTCTCAACCGTTGGGTAACATCCAAACGGGCAATGCATCTCTTCAACCTTCATGGAAACCAGCTTCACGTTCGCTGGAATCATCGACGTAGCAGTCGATCCGCTAGTCGGCGGTGGTCCACCGGCTGGCTTTGTCGGGGTTGTTGGTGCGGCAGCAGGTGGTGTGCAACCAAGAGCAAGAACCGAACCGCAGAGCAAAGCAAAACCAAATTGACGCATCACGAGTATTCCTAAGTTAATTCGAGTATGGATGTGATCGAAAGGCCGTTCGTATTTTAAAGCAACCAGATCGTTTTTCAATGCTTATCCGAAGATCCTCGCAACTTTCGAAGATTTGACTTTAGCGATTGATTCGAAACGAACCCTGCAAAAACAAGCTCGAGCGCTACTAAATCTTGCTCGATCCAAGATTCCAGCGATTCAAAGCTAGGTTTTTCCGAGACTTTTGACTTCAGATTCTTCCAAAACTCCGGCAACGGAGTTCCATCTTCACTTTCGTGCGATTTATCGGCAGCGGAATCGATTGACATGGCAGTACCCCTTCTTAGGAACGACCTTAAATACGCAACTACTGTTCCCTTAGAGACCGTTTCCCTTCAATTGGTTCGTCAAATATGACGCAGCAACGGGATATTTGGCATTTGCGGCTTATCCCAACACTTTTTTAGAAAGCATCGATCTTGCCAAATGCTCTCTTCACTTCGATTACGAAGAAACGACCGGATGGTGGAACCGTGAATACCTATCCGTCGACAACCGCATTACGTCTCATATTGGACCTTGCCGTATTTGGCAGCTCGGCTGATCTTGTCCATGCTGTAGAGACCCGCCAGCACAAATTCGACGCACGAGGCTCGCACGGCAGGGTTCTCGGTTGCGTTGACTTCAAAGGCTTTTTCCCAAACAGGCGGAACATGCTTTAACCGTTCTGCGTAAGCTTCGCTCGGAAGCATATCACCGACCTCAACGCGAACTCCTTTGCTGAATATCTCTGCAATCTCGCCAAGTCCAAACTCTTCGACATATTGCTGAAATATTGTCTTGATTGCAGTCGCCAACAACGAGTCCAAAATTTGTCGTTCGCTCATCTGATGGCTTCCCATCAAATCAACTTCCAACTTGCCAAGCGATGACGAATAGAGGTGACCGAGATCGCTAATGCGAGGAACCGCGAGCGACTCGCCGAGTATCGCAGACCGCTGCCGCGCCGATGCGATCATCGTTCGATAGTTTGAAAGCGAGAATCGTGCGGAAACACCTGACGCTTGATCCACGTACTTGCTCTTACGGGCCTGCGACGTAATCTCTTCAACGATCTCACACATGAAGTAGGGAACTTGAACTGGATACTCACCGTCCAGTGCGAGCCCAGCCTCTTGCTGTAAAATCTGGATCCCGAGGGCTCGCTCGCGAGGATAGTGCGTTTGGATCAGCGAACCTATACGATCCTTTAACTGCGGAATGACCTTTCCGCTACGATTGTACGTTGACGGGTTTGCGGAAAACAAAATCATGATGTCCAAATCGAAACGGATAGGATACCCACGAATCTGAACGTCTCGTTCTTCAAGAATGTTAAACAAACCGACTTGTACTAGTTCGTCCAATTCAGGCAACTCATTCATCGCAAAAATAGCGCGATGCATACGAGGAATTAAACCGAAGTACAGAGCCTCCTCGGTTCCCATTCCGCTTCCACCAGTCAGTCGCGACGGATCAATCTCACCAATGATGTCAGCGAACTTTGTGCCTGGACTTAAGCGTTCGGCGTAGCGTTCATCGCGGTGCCACCAACGAATCGGTATATCGGACTCGGATGTCTCTGCGATCAATCGTTTACCTGGCCCCGTGATTGGCTGATAAGGGTCTTCATGAACTGGGCAACCGGGGATATCTAAGTAAGGTATATATTCGTCCATGAATCGGACGAGCGTCCTCATCAACCGACTTTTAGCTTGTCCTTTTTCGCCCAGGAACAACATGTCATGCCCGGCGATGATCGCAATGTTGACTTCGGGGATGACGGTGTCTTCGTAACCGACAATTCCAGGATAAAGTGGTTCATCAGCCGCTAACATTTTAAGGAAATTACTGCGTATCTCTTCCTTGACCGACCTGCTTTTCCAGCCGCTGGCACGCAGTTCCGCCAAAGTCTTTGGGAGCGAGGAAGTTGCATCTTCTATTCTTGAATCAGTCGAAGCCATTGTCATCCGAAAAAATCTCCCGAGAGTTCGTATCATCCAGTTAAGAGTATGCTAGTAGAATGTCAACTCGGATTGTAGCCTTTGCGGTTCGGTTCTAATTGGCTAATCAACTTTTAAAGCTTCTTTTTATTGCAAAGTTACCCTTGATCGAGAGCTCGCAAAACCCGCTAGTAAAGTACGTTCGCCGCCTTCACCAAACAAGCGAACGAAAAGCCTTAGGACTATTCCTTGTCGAAGGGACTCATTCGGTCGCGGAAGCTCTGGCGGCGAGATGGCCACTGGAATCTGTTTTTTACACCAAGCGTTGGATCGAGCGAGGCGAGATTTGCCGCGACAAATTCGATTCCAAAGTCCGCTGCGAACAAGTCTCCGATTCCATTCTCAAGTCGATGGCAACCACCGAGCAGCCCGATGGAGTAGTCGCTGTTGCGATGTTCAAACCGAGCGAAGAAGGCTTTCGGAAGTTTTTGAAACCCCGGTCGCTTGCCGTCGCCGTGGACGCATTGCAAGACCCCGGCAATCTGGGATCGCTGATTCGAAGTGCCGCTGCCGCCGGTGGCGATGGGATCTATTTGGGTGCAGGAAGCATCGACCCATCCAACCCCAAAGTCCTCCGCGCCTCGGCCGGCCTTTGGTTCCGAAGCCCACCACGACCCGTAGACTTGCCAACTTGGTTGACGAAATGTAAATCCGATGGAATGCAAGTTCTCCTTGCCAAGGCTGGCGGCAAAACATACTGGGATTACGACCTCAAGCGTCCCACCGTCTTCTTGCTTGGTAACGAGGGTGGAGGTGTTTCTCCGGAGATAGAGTCCCTTGCCGACGCTACCATTTCTATTCCGATGCAACCCATCGTCGAATCCTTGAACGTTGCCATGACCGGGACACTTTTAATGTACGAAGCAACAAGACAACGCCTGCAGACCAAAGCTTAAAGATCTGAACTTTGTACAAGAGAGTTGCAAGAAAGCGAGCACAACTTTGCTGACAGCTATCGCCCACTGAAAACAAGTTATCTACAACTAACGGAAAACGCACATCAAACCGCGGCATTAAGCGTCTCTTGTGCAAGTTGCGAATCGGTTGTGTCGAGAATAATTTCACCATCGCGTAAGACAATTTTTCGGTTCGCATTGCGTGCTACTGATTGATCGTGTGTCACCAAAATGACCGTTAGCGATTGCTCTCGATTGAGCTTCTGAAACAGCTCGATAACTTCTTTACTAGTTTTTGTATCCAAGTTCCCCGTCGGTTCGTCTGCCATCAAAATCGAAGGATTGTTTACTAAGGCTCGAGCGATCGCCACTCGCTGTTGCTGACCGCCAGAGAGTTGACTGGAGTGGTGATGCCCACGGTCCGCCAGCCCGACCTTTTTTAACATTTCCAGTGCCCGACTCCGTCGCACACGAGCCGAAATCCCCTGCGCGTACAGCATCGGAAGCTCGACATTTTCGATCGCCGATGTTCTGTTCAATAAGTTAAAGTTTTGAAAGACAAAGCCGATACTTTTGTTTCGAATCATCGCTCGCTGATCACGTGTCATCGTCACGATTTCTTGACCATCTAAAAGATAGCTTCCGTTTGTCGGGCGATCCAAACAGCCAAGCGTATTCATCAAAGTTGATTTTCCCGAACCGGATGGTCCTATCAACGCGACGAATTCGCCTCGCTCGATTTGTAACGTTGTC
>JANODQ010000407.1:0-16413 GCA_031412775.1 Pirellulaceae bacterium
AGTTGGGCTTCATGTTCACTTACAATCTGCTTTGCGGCCTTGAGTTCCACAATCACAAGGTCGTTAACCACGACATCCGCAAAGTAAGTTCCGACTGATTCTTCTTGGTAAAAGACTTCGATTTCGTGTTGCTGTAATGCGCTCAATCCGGACTTACGCAACTCAATAGCAAGGGAGTTTTCATATACCTTTTCGTTGAACCCGTATCCCAGTTTTCGATGCACTTTATAGAATGCGTTGAGAATCAAATCAGTTATCTCGGAATGCTTGCCTTGAAATTTTTCGGACGACATGATTTTGGCTTTCTCGTGTAAATGATGATAAATCTGAACATGATTCAAGCTTATCTTGGACAAAAGCCCATCGCCACTCCTCACAATGCCCCAATAGCTTCTGTACCGATGAAGGTGTTTAGCACACGGACCGCGCGGACCACACGGAAGAGAGCAAATTAAATCAAAGCCAACACAACAAAAGCATCTCCGTGTCTTCCGCGTCTTCCGTGTCCCATTCCCCACCCCTGCATCCCCAAATCATGAACCGTCCAAAGTATCGATTTAATAAAAAGATTTGGATACGGACCGCACGGTCGACACGAAAGGAAGCAAACTAAATCAACCGCAACACGCCAAAAGTATCTCCGTGTCTTCCGTGTATTCCGTGTCCCATAATCTACGTTTCGAGCTCATTCTCCCGCAACGCAATACAGGTGACTGTTGGATCTTAGAAATAGTTGTCCGGCGTCTATGGCTGGGGTTGCGTTGAATTCGGTTGCGTCTGAATCGAATGTGTTCTGAGCAACAATATCAAGCTTGTCTGACGGATTCATAACGAGCACACCACTGGTTCGCGTTTGTGCGTAGATTTTTCCATTAATCGCGACAGGCGAAGCGTAAACGGGACGGCCCCGAGTATCGATACCGGGTGTTCGTGATTTATGAATAAGCTCGCCCGTTTCAGCATTGATACAGTAGTACATGCCGCGATCATCGATCCAATACAAACGACGATCCAGTAATACTGGAGATGCGACATACGACGAGTTTCTTCCTGTCCAAAGAATGTTTGATTTTGAAACATCGCCTTTGCCACCTGCTTGCATTGCAAGGCTACCTGAGGAACGGTATCCGCCGAAGGCATAGATCGTCTTGCCATCTATTATTACGCTCGGCGATAGATTGTCAGTCAGAGACGTTTCAGCAAACCAAACTAACTTTCCTGTCAATGGATTCATGCCCCATACTTCACCAGGGACCGCGATTACCAAGTCATCGCGTGTGTCACTTACTTTGACAATTGCGGGAGTTCCATAGGTCGATTCAAGTGTCGATGCTTCTGCTTTCCAAGCAACCTTCCCCGTGGTTTTCTCAAGTGCAACGATCGCTTGCGATTCTTCTGAAGCGTTCACAATGAGAAGGTCTCCGTAGACGATCAAGCTTGCCGCCGAACCCCATCCACGATTTCCTGACTCAGTACCCACCGAAACATTCCAAAGTGGATTCCCGTTCAAATCAAAAGCATGTACGCCGGACTTTCCAAGAAATGCAAAGACCGACTTGCCATCCGTAGCAGGTGTGTTGGTTGCGTAGCCGTGTTCAGGAACGCCCATGCCTTGGTAGGGATCTTCACGTTGCTCATTATTTACTGATCGAGTCCAAACGATTGCCCCGGTGCTACGGTCGATACAACTAAGATGCCGTTTAAGTTGCTTGATATCGCCCGACTGGCCTTCCTCTCCGTAACCCGAATAGGAAGTTACAAAAGCATGATCCTTCGTAAGGACCGGACTGGAAGCTCCCGATCCGGGCAGTTTCGTCTTCCAACGCAAGTTCTTCGTATCACTCCACTCGGTTGGAATGGTTGTATCAAGACTCACTCCGGTACCGTTGGGACCTCGAAAGCGATTCCAAATTACCTCTTCTGCGATTGGGCTATCGGCTTTAACAAGCTCAACCTTAGTCGATAAAGGCATCTTCGATTCGCCTGATGTCTCGTCATTTGCAATCGCATCATTGCTAACTGCGACGCTTTCGATTGCAGGCCGCGCGGAAGCACCGTTCATTCGCGGCCTTCTACCTCGAGGAAGCAATACCATAACAGTGACTGCAGCAAGCACGCTTGAGGCAACGATGACCGTGAAGATTCTTTTTTTCATTCGAACTACCTAAAGAATTTGAAGCTATCTTAGTTTTTGAATCAATTATAAAGTTTATCGAGAAACGTAAGTATTACTTTTCAGTCACACGTAATACATCGTTTCGTTTGATCGCGATTGTACTGGGACCAAACCCGGTTCCCTTAAACTCCAAGTGGCAATCTAACCAGACACCCAACGAAGCATCGTCAGGGATCACGAACTCAGCCGTGACTGTATTTCCTTCACGAGTAATTTTAGTTGATTCGTAGGGACCTATCTGAGCCCAAGTCGGGTTGCTTTCGGGAAGTCCGCGTCGATTGGCATTCTCTGGAGTCAATTCGAATCGCACCGAGTGCGTGTTGCCACGGGTAAGGCTACCCGGGATTACTGACGCAATGACTGGTTTTCCATTTTCACCGCTTTGCGTGTTATCGATCAATGGTCCCGTGCCAGCTCGTCGAAGTCCTCGGTTGTTCGATGGTTCCACCACGCCCGCATAGCCGCCAAGGATATATGGAAATTTTCCCGGGGTGACATGATAGTGGTATCCTCGCACTTCGTCCTTGTGACCATTACAAGCATCTAAAGCTTGTCCGTCTTTGATATCCTTGGCCATCAATCCGTCCGCTTCATAGGGCCCATAGACTGGAAATCCATCGAACGCGAAACCGATCACCGGCGAGTGCTGCTTGCCATCGTCTGCAAAGGGCGACTTCACACAACTTGGATACTTGTGATAGTGATAAACGCCTGTTTGCTGAGGATGCCCGCAGCAAGAGTCGAGCCACACTTCGGTGTAACCTTCGACTGCATTCATTCCCTCTTGTTCAAACGGATTGAAGAAGACAACGCCATTTAATGCCATCCCAACCGGCCCCATTGGAAGTCGAGTAATCGCCTCGGCCATTTTTGGAACTAGCGGAATTCGGAAGTAGAATTTCTGAACGCGAATCGTGTTTGGGTTACCGCTATTAGGAAAGATAGCCGTTGGATGATTCGGGTAGCCTTGGCTTTCAATGATAAGAAAGTTTTCGTCATGACTTAGCTTCAGATTTGCAATTCCGTCTTTGTTCGAGTCTTGCTTATGATAGGAGAACAAGTCCAGAAATCGTTCGCCATCCTTGTAAAAGTACGTGGGTTTGTCACCTTCTTTGACATACCAATACCCACCAATCGCAGTGAGGTCGGAAGCATTTTCTGACGGCCCGCTAGCACCGGAAGTGTCACCCAGCATCGCAAAAAAATTCAGAATCATTAGCGCTGCGGTTGCATTAATTGCGAGAAATACTCGTTTGAGCATGACTATGTTTTCCGGTATTAAGATGAGAGAGATACGACTTTTTCGGTCGCAATTGAGTGGCCTGATTGGTTCCGATACCGCTGGCTGGTGCGTCGCGTTATCTGAAGGCAACTCGCTTGTCCTGTCGCATTGTACGAAAGCAACCTGAAGCCAGTGTGAAGAGCGGCGGTAAAAGGTTCCGGAAAAGGAAACTGCCCGCGAATGACGCGGATTTACGCGGATTAAAAGGCCTAGATTGCTAGATAGGTTGGCAATCCTTGCGATACCACCATCCCGCATTTATTCGCGCCCATTCGCGGGCAAAATCGTAACGAAGGACCAAACTAGTCATTGTGCCCAAGTACAATAGTGGCACTATGGCTGAGACAACCACTTCTTATTACATCGCAATGCGTCGGGAAAGCCTGCGGGCGTTCTTCGATGCTTCGCCGACAGCCAAGCTTCTTCGGTCGGACCTTGCACCGTTTGTGCTCGATTTTTTAAATCGTATCTTTAAGCTAGGCGAATCGATCACGATTGGACAAGCCGAATTGAAAAGTCGGCTTACTCTTTTTCAAGAAGAAATCCATGAGACCGAACCAACTTTATTAAGCGGACCACCGGACGGATATTTGACGAAGTGGACCGACGCGGGTTGGTTGAAACGCTTCCGTTCGGCAAGCTCCAATGAATCCCAGTATCAGTTGACTCCCTTTACAGAAGAGGCAATCCGTTTTGTCGATGGTGCCCTTTCACGCACTGGAGAGTTGGTTGGTACGGAGAGTCGTCTACGATTGGTCATTGAAACGATCGAGGATATCGTTCGTGGTGCTTCGGCAAATCCTCAAGAGCGGCTGGCGTATCTGAAACTACAACGCGAAGAAATCGACGCGCAGATTGAAGCAATCGAATCAGGCAAGTCGGTCCAGGTTTATCGCGATAGTCAAATCCGTGAAAAGTTTCAAATCGCAGTCGATCAACTCCTTCGATTGCAATCCGATTTTCGAGCCGTCGAAGAACGATTTCAAGTGATCGCTCGTCAAGTTCAACAACGCCAATCACAAGGAAGCGGGACCCCCGGCTCCATTCTTGGGTTTGCTCTCGACAGCGAGGACATGCTCAAGATGCAGGACGAAGGGATTAGCTTCTTTGCCTTTGTCAATTTCTTGTATGCTCCCGCTCAACAAGAATCGCTCATGAAATCGATTCGCGAGATCCAGCGGCTTGCAGCACTGGCGGACCAAAACGAGTCACTGTCTCGCGTTCGCCGAATGGTTCCTTCGTTAATGGCGGAAGCCGACAAAGTCATTCGCACGACCGCTCGACTTTCATCCACGCTGCGACGACTGCTCGATGTAGATGCGACCGCCGAAAGAATTCGTTTGGCAAATGTACTTAAAGATATCCGGCACGCTGCACTGCGTTTGAATGAACAAAGCGATGCACTGAAGTTGCGTGAACTGATTCAGATCGACATCGAGTCCGATATCCAGGTGTATTCGCCGCTCTCGAGAACGTTTTGGAGTCCAACCCAATCTTTCCAAGCACCGACAGCTCACCAGCACCACTACAACCTCGAGCAAGCCAAGGCAATCGCGACGGCGTTTTCAAAGCTCAAGCGTTTAGACCTGAAGAAGCTGCGAAAGACTATTCGGCAGTGGGTAAGCAATGGAAACAGCGGGACACTCGCGACCATGCTGAACGACATGATAAGCTCGCAATATTTGAGCGACGGTGTCATCGAAGTACTGGGATACATTCAAATCGCTCACGATGATGGCCACGCAATTGATTCGACTCTTACTGAATCAATAGTCCTCCCTGAGTCGATCGGTTCGCGTAAGACACTCAGCGTGACAATACCCCGAGTAACCATCATCGCTAGCAAGTCGCATTCGGAATACAGTAAAAAGCCTCGTTAGTGTTCACATAGTGATCAAATCCATGTCCAATCCAGAAAACGAAACCGAAGTGTCTAACAGCGACACTATTAGCGAAACTAGCTATGAGGCTTGGAGTGGTGTTGCAGTTCGCTTATTACAAGGTGTTGTCTACCATGACGACAACCAAGACAACTGGGATGCTTTGCTGCGGTCCGTCTCGCCACTGACTGATTATTTTTCCAAAATCGGATTGTTGCTTATCGTCAATGAGAGCGACGGGATGGCTTATCTTCGACAAGCTAACATCGACGATTTAGCACCAGATCATGGAACGATCCCGAAGCTCTTTCGACGTATTCCGCTCGGTTTTGAGGCGACATTGCTATCGGTATTGCTTCGAGACGAACTACGGCAGTTCGAGGAAGAAGATCTTTCGAATGAACGATGTGTGATTGCTCAGCATGATTTGCTAGTGCTATGGCAAGCTTTCTTCCCTGAGCAAACCGACGAGGTTAGGCTGACGAGAATGCTTGTTGCTTCGCTTCGAAAGTTAGAGGACTTAAAGTTTGTCCGGCAGTTCGAAAGCGAGCCTCCTTCGTGGGAAGTACGAAGAATATTGAAAGCAAGGCTTCCTCTGGATGATTTAGAACGACTGCGTGCGACGATCTCCGAGCACGTTTCTAAGGGAGCCGTCCTAAGCGAAGTTGCTCACGATAGCGAAGGAGAAATCGAATCTTGAGCGATACGACCATAGCGAAAGAAATGGATATGAACGAACAAACCGATGGACAGAACTCGGCTGGCGATTTGATGCCGCCGATGGCCGGGTTCCGACTTTCCAAAATTGAACTGTTTAATTGGGGAACGTTTGACGGATCGGTTTTTTCAGTACAAACCAATGGCAAGACAACCCTGTTAGTGGGAGAGAACGGGTCTGGCAAATCGACTTTGGTTGATGCGTTGCTAACGTTGTTGGTAAGGCCTCAAACTCGCAACTATAACGTTGCCGCAGGTGCCACCAAGAACGAGCGTGACGAGAAGAGCTACATTCGCGGAGCCTTTGACCGCACGATGGGTGATGGGAACTCGCCACAAGTGCAAAGCCACCGCACTGGTCGCGATCATTACACCGTGATCTTAGCCACATTTGCCAACGCGGCCACCGAGAAAGTGTTCACGCTGTGCCAAGTCCTTTATCTCAACGCAGAAAACGGGGTTGAGAAGGTCTATGGCTATGCTGATTGCGAGAAGGGAATCGTCAAGGATCTCGGAGACCTGCAATCATCAGCCTCGCTGAGCAAGCAACTGCGAGACCGTGGATTTAAATCGACGACCAGCTATACCGAGTACTTTGGATGGTTTCAAAAAACCGTTCGGTTTCGATCGAAAGCGATGGATGTCTTTAATCAAACCGTCGCAGTAAAAGACGTTCAAAAGCTAGATGAATTCGTTCGCAAACACATGCTGGAACGCAAGTCTTGGAATGAACGTGTAGGTCAGCTACTGAAACATTTTGCAGAACTGAGTGAGACTCATCGGATGCTGGTCCGAGTTCGACGGCAAGACGAGTTCCTCAAACCGATTACTGAAGACGGAAAACGCTATCGCAAGAAGCTTGCAGAGATCGAAGCGGCCAAACGATTCCTGGATTCGATTGACCACTTCTTCGCAGACAAGCTAGTTCTCTTATTGCAACCACTGTGCGAGCAGTGGTCCCAAGAGATCGATCGGCTGGTCGCTGAAGTCACAAGACTTGGAGAACTTCATCAAGATCGCACGAATGAAATCGCGCGATTAAAAATTGAGATTGAACACCGTGGTGGCGATCGAATGCGGCAGCTACCTGGGATCATCCAGCAAGAGGAGCAGCTCGCGAAAATCAAAGCAGCAAGTCGCATGAGCTTTGAAACTCAAATTCGTGCGGGTGGAGTTCTTACCTCAATCACCTCACCCGATCAATTCTCGCGAGTCATCCACGAAGTTCAAGAACGACTGCTGAAGCTGTCGCGAATCCAAACGGACTCCTTGGAATCGCGAGACAAAATACAATTCGAAATTGGTTCACTCAAACGCAAGATCGCGGAAGAACGTTCCGAATTGGAAGCTCTTGAGCGGCGGCGTAACGGGAATCTTCCCGAGTCCTTTATCACGTTGCGTGAAAGACTCTGTCATGATCTTCATCTCGCTCCCAGCGATCTCCCGTTCGTAGCCGAGCTGATTGCCGTCAAGCCGTCGGAGCAAGCTTGGGAAGCTTCAATTGAACAAGTGATGTACTCGTTTGCAAGAAGCCTACTCGTTCCGCGTGAACATTATGCACGTGTATCGGGCTATATCGATCGCACTCGGATCGTGGATTCGCGTGGTCACGGACAGCGACTGGTCTATCTCAACGTCGGTACCCAATCGATTAAACCCACTTCCGATGGCAACAATATCGACAGTCGCTCTTTGGTCCTCAAGCTGGACTATCGACACGATCATCCGATGCGTCCATGGATTGCTGCCGAGATACAAAATCGATTCCAAGTGATCGGTTGCGAAACTATTGAAGAGTTCCAGGGGCTTCATGGTGCTGCGATGACTAAGAACCGTCACCTGAAAAGCAACCAATCGCGTCACGAGAAAGATGATCGCTCGCAACCGGACGACCGACGTCATTTTGTTCTGGGGTGGGATAACAAACAAAAAAAGCAGTCATTAAAACTGGCTATTCAAGCTTCGGACGCGGAGTTGGCGGACGTAGAGAGCAGATCGCAGAAGCTCCTTGAGGAATTTCATCAATTGACGGCATGTATCAGCGCGTTGGAAGAGGCCGCAAAAATCAGCAGTTACGATTTAATTGATGACGCTCGGCATGAAGTAGAAGCTCAGAATCGACGCATGGAACTCCAGATGCTCGAGCAGTCGAGTGATATTGTTCGTGAACTCAAGCGTCAGATTTCGGAGCGAACGGCAGAAGCAATCGGCTATCAAGCAGACCGCGATCACGCCATTGAAAAGAAGACGATCAAACAGAATGAATGGAAACAGGGCCATTCCGTTTTGCAGTCCGCAGAACGAAGAATCTCCGAAGCCAAAGCCACCGGTCGCTGGGGAGATATTTGCAAGGAGTTTGAAGAGATCGAAAAGACCTGCAAAGTCGCACTCACCACGGATAATCTTGGCACGCTTCCCAACGAGTTTCGCCAGCAGCAAAGCCAGCGGTTTCTTCGGCTGCAGGATCAAATGAAACCAATCACAAAGGAGTTGACCAGCGGAATGGGAAAGTTCTTGCGTGAGTTTCCCGATGTCCAGACAGATCTAGATCCGCATGTTGATTCGCTCGATTCCTTCTTTGCTCTCCAAGCGAAGATCTCGTCTGACGAACTGCCTCAACACGAAGCTCGATTCAAGAAGCGATTGAATGAAAAGGTGCTTCAAGAGATCGGTGCTCTGCGAACAAACCTAGAGCAAGAGCGAGAAGACATTCGCGATCGCATTGCTCAATTGAACGTGGCCTTGAAGCTATTGGAATGGAAGCCAGGGACGTTCATGCAGATTGAAACCAGTGATCGCAAGGACCAAGAGATACTTGATTTTCGCCGCGAGCTAACCTCTTGTCTTCAAGGTTCGATGTCTGATGCCGAAGAAGTCAACGAAGCAACATTCAATCGAATCAAGAAACTTGTCGACCGCTTTAACGAGAATTCGGATTCTCGTTGGAGAGAAAAAGTGATCGACGTTCGGAACTGGTTTAACTTTGCAGCTCAAGAAATTGTCGCAGCCACCGGAGCGACAGGGAGCTACTACGATGGCGGAACAGGACAATCAGGAGGCGAGAAAGGAAAGCTGGCCTTCTTAGTACTCGTCGCAGCGATTGCTTATCAATACGATATCAATCCTGATGCGGACAAAAGCGATCGATTCCATTTTGTCATGGTCGACGAAATGTTCTCGCGAAGCGACGATGCCCATGCCGAGTATGCCTTAAAGCTGTTCGAACAATTCAAGTTGCAGCTTCTGATAGTCGCGCCACTGGACGCCAAGGCTCGAGTAACCGAACCGTTCGTTGGCACTTATCTCCATGTCGTGAAAGATAAAAACACCAACAAGAGCCAGTTGATCGCAATTACGGCTGAAGAGCATTTAGAGACCGATTGATGCCTACACTCCGAAAGAATTTAATAACCTGATCCTGAAGCAATAAGTACATCAGCACCCAGTTATAAAGTAAATCTAACCACTTCTCGCCGATTACCGCCAATAGATGAACTTGGGTACCGCCAACCACAACGTGAATCTCAATTAATCAATACTCCCGCAAAGGCGCAAAGCTCGCCAAGACCCTGGTTCAGACCCCTTTGCGACCTTAGCGCCTTTGCGTGAGATGCTTTTTAGAAAAAGGGTACGTGTATTCTGAAGAATGCATGTTGCCAGGAGGTGATCGACAAGAAGTGTCTAAATCTTCACTATAATCTATGTTCATTGGCTTCAATCACGCTGCGCTCTCGGCGTGTCTGTGATTTGATTCCCCCTGCGTCTTGGCGGATGAATTAGCAATTTGTTCTGATAGAACGCGGTTGGTATTGAGATAACGCTTGCCGAGTGAATACTTGAATGGAAATCTGTCTTCCAGTTCGACCAAGCTATTTCGGGACAATCCCTAAACGAATGATTTCACCTAACGAGATTTGTGATAAAGCGTCGCGTCTTTTTGATGCTGCGGTAGAAGCTTGGATCGCTAACGAAACAGACACGTACTTTCCGTATCGTGTCCGGTGCGATCTCAAGGTTGGGCGCGATCTTAACAAAACTAAGAGCGAGATTCGTTCGTTACGGTCTCAATCTAAATCAGTCATCGGCTATGGATATCGAATTGAAGAAACAGAGATTGCGTCACGCTCACTGGGGCGTGATCGCTTTCCTTCGGCAGTCTTTATTGACTCGATAGAAGACTTAATGCGATTAATAAAACGCCAGGATGATTTCCAACTTCTTACAAGCAACATCGAATTGATTCGGCAGCGGCTTCCACCTCTTTCGTCTTGGGTAGAGAACAGTTGGAAGAAACTACTACCTCGAAGCCAAGAGGTAAAAGATCTTGTCTCGGTAGTTGAGTGGATGCTAAAAAATCCGCGGCCTGGAATCCACACTCGGGAGGTTCCCCTTGCGATATCTACGAAGCTCATTGAACGTCATGAATCTTTACTTTCGGAATGGCTCGATCAGCTGCTCCCCGCCCATGCTATCGACTGTGGTTTTGGCGTTTCTGATTTTGAAAAGCGATATGGCTTTCGTTACTCCGATAGTCACATTTCCATACGCGTTTTAGATGAGCAGCTTGCCGAAGAACTTCGACTCCCATGCAGCGAGTTGATGTTGCCGGTGGAGGCATTGCAACGAATGGATGTTCGTAATATTTGTGTCGTCATTACAGAGAATAAAGCGTCGTTGGATATCGTTCCCAAACATGCAAGAACGATAACGATGGGCGGCTTAGGAAACGGGATTCAAATGGTCGCTTCAATCGAATGGCTACGAGAAGCAAGGGTTTTATATTGGGGTGATTGCGACGTAGCGGGCTTTGGAATTCTCAGTCGACTGCGAGAACGGCTTCCAAATGTGGTCAGTGTTCTGATGGATCAAGTAACCCTTGATACTTATCGTGCACTTGCCATTCCCGACAAAACAAATTCAGTCGTAGCGAAAGAACACCTGACAACCGATGAGCGAGCTACTCTTTCGTCGCTTATCAACAGCGGGGCTCGATTAGAACAAGAAAAACTATCGGCCTTTTACGTAAACACCAAACTCAATCAAACGCTCGCTGCTATTAGTGGCAGTCCTACCGAAGTCACGTAGGTCAGCCTCTCCGTAGGTTGATACATGGTCGTTTCAGGAAGCAATACGAGTCTGCGGATAGACTTGGCTGCTCATAACTTTAGTTTAGCGAGGCTTGTAGCCAGCCGTCGTCTACTTGGACATCTACCAAGCTGAGCGGGACGTTCGATGGCAGTCGATCGGTTGGGCGTAATGGAGTTTCGAATAACTCTTGCTTAAAGACGCTATCAAATTTTTTGCGGAGGAAGCTTCGCATTGTTACGCCTCGCAGGCCGCTTTGAGCACGACCGACGAAATCAATCGAAACATCACCAACTCGTTGCAACTGGATAGCACCATTTTGGATGACTGGCTTGTAGGTGGCTTCGATAGACGCCGATTGATCGAGTACTTGGTCGCCACGATCCAAACGTGTGGTTCGAATTCGAAAGCGGATTAACTGGTCATCAAACTCGACAACAACCGGATGAAAACCTGCCATGGTGATCGACCAAGGCTCGCCGCCCGCTTCCTCGCGTAGACCTTGCGAGGGATCTAATCCAAACTGACCGGCCATGTCGTCCAAGTCGGTACTGCGAAGGATGCGTCCATTAATAATAGGGTCGATCGTGTTGATGATGGCCGACTGATGGAGCTGGATCGTGACACCTTGACCAGGAACGACCAGCGGGCACGATGCTGGGGCAGCAAGTTGTGCTGGTCCCTGCTGTCGCCAAAGGATTGATAAAAAGTCACACGAGCTCCAGCTAGTTCGTTGCGGTTTGTCTAATCCCAGTCGATTAAAGACCGTAAAGTCTGGACTTCGAATTCGCGAGTTAGATTCCGCGAGTTGTTGGATAAGTTGTTCGTGGAATTGAGTTCGAATCTTGCTTTCCAGTCGACCTTGTCCAATCGCGTTGGCTTGCGGCTTTTGGTCGGCAGCTTTGTTCGCAGCGATGGCTCGTACGATTCGTGAACGATGTTCGATACTGATAATGTCGGAATGCAGCGGAGCATTCACAAACGTATCGTTGTTGGATGCTAGTCCGCTGTCGGTAAGCGAGATCGACTCGGAGGCGGTTACGTTTGCGCGGCCTTGCGTGCGAACTTTTACTCCGCGATTTGTCCCGATGTTGTTACTGGAGAAGTTTGCGTTTAATAGCAGTTTCAAAGAAGCTTGATTCGGGTTGTCGATCAGAAGCGGATTCACTTGACCATTCATATAGCCGGTCCCATAAATCTGCGTTCCTAAAATATTCTCATTGACCGGATTCGATTGGGAGATCGGCCGAACAAATTGTCGAGATAGAAATTCGTTAGAGACCAGTAGGCGAATGTTGGGTCGTCCGAAGGCACTTTGAATTGTTTGGACGAGTGATGAAGCTTGACCAGATTGATTTAGAAAAGACAAGGCGAAGCCGATCTCGCGTTGACGTTCGATGTCGCTTCCACTGGCCGGTGTTTGAAGCGATGTAGCAAGTTGGTCGAGTCTTCTCTCGAGTGACGTGATTGTCGTGTTTGGTTCAACGCCAAATCGGACAGCACGAATGTGATCTTGTAATCGAGCACGAACATCTGTGAAGACAGGCATTTCTAGCCCTCGATAGTTTTGTCGCATGTTGCGTTCTATCTGGACGAGAACCTCTGGATCGGGAGTCGGCTTTGATAGCTGCTCTTGCAATTCATTCCATCGAAGGAAGGCGAGCCAGTTGTCGCTTCGGCGGTCCTTGGCTGTGTTCAAGAAGCTTTTGAGCCGGTTCATCGAAAGATCTAGCGACGATCGAGTCGAACTGGGATTAGGAATCTGCGATGGTTGAAGATTTGTTCGTGCGGAGAAGACTGACTGAGCCAAGTAGGTGGCCATGTCAGGAACACTACTGGACAGGGCTGTCGCAGAAGTGAATCTAAATGGGACATCGCTTGCTGGAACATCAGTTGCTGGAAGATTTATTGCTGAGTTGCCGAGCAAGCTGGTTTCAGCAAGTAGCGGCTTGGAAACGATGGTTTCCTCTTGAGCTACTGCTTTTGGCAAAAACGTTTGACGAAACTCCGGCGGTGCCATGAAGCAAAGACAGACATGCCAGAGGGCAACAAGGAAGGCGACGCGCGTTCCCAATTGAAGGATACTTGCATCCTGAGAATTCGATGATTCGGTTTGAAACTCCATTCGCCAGCTTATCCTTCGTGAGTTACGATTAGGCTTAGTGCAGATGTCCACCGATTCGCCGGTTGGATACTATTTTTAATTGTTCCAACGTAATTATTACAGCTATCCTGCATTCCTCATAGCACCCAAACCTCCCACATCCCCACTTGGCTCGTTTTTTTCTCCGGTACAAAGCTTATGACCAGCAAAAAAACAACATCGGATGACCATTCTTGGGTAGAAATCAAGTTCGATTGCCTACCGCTTCGGAGCCTCCCTCGGATCGATGTGCCGCTGGACGCCTCCCCAAAACTAGCCGCCAAGCTGCTCCGGATCCGTCAAGCGATTGAAAAGCACGGGACTTTTAACACCTACTATTTGCACAATGCGTCGTGTGTTTTTCACCTGACCAACGACCCCGAGATTGGGTCTATTCGGTTCGAACTGGAGGGGACTTTGTTCACCTCTCAAGACGATCGCAGTGCTGCCAGTACCGAATTGCAAGTCTGCTTAGAAAAAGAGACTTGCGACTGGTTGAACCAGTCCGTTGTGAGCTGGTTCGCCGAAAGTGTGCCTCGAGCGGTACGTGTTGAGTTTGACAAATACATTGCCGCAGGCGACCTCGCAAAAACCCGCGAACGCATGGAGTCGATCGAACATGCGGTAGAGGAGTCGCAAGGATTCGTCGGGATGTATTTATAGAGTTGGCAGTGGGCAGTGGGCAGTTGGCAGTGATAGGCTTTGATCTGCAAGTCGAGAGTATGGATCCTTGAAAGGCGGAGCAGCACGGATCTAGAAGTTTCTATCGCTGGCTTGCGTGGTAGTTATGGCATTGCGTGCAATTGTCGCCGGCGGCTTGAGGGTGGTGGCATGATGCACACTGTTCAATTTTGATGCTCGCGAATTCTGAATGCAACGGGTGCTTCGGTTGCTCACCCTTGATCGCATGACAAGCAATGCAAGACTGGAGCTGCGGCTGAATCAAGTGTGGACCGTGGTCGAACTTCGTTAGTGAACGCATAGCAGCACTAACTTGTTTCGAACGCCATCGATCTTGGTCTTGGGCTTGGAGAGAGATCTGTGTGACGGTAGAGTTTGTCTGAGCAATGCTCTGGTGGCATTCGGCGCATCGCCCAACACCCTGTCCGACACTTTGAGCTGAAAGAAGTTGCTTCGCGATAAAGACTTTTCTTGTTTCGTTCGGCTCGCGATTGGAGTCCAAACGGTTTCGATCCGCTTCTAATAAATCATTTGCGGACTCCAAAACAGATGCTAACCACGGGTCCGCGTGGCCGGTGGGAATGTAAGAGATCGATAAACGATTCTTGTCAATCATCCAACCGCCGTCGCTAAGGTGGGTTCCAGGCTTGAGCAGCTTCCATTGTTTTCCGACTTGTTTGGACGAGTGGAACCAATTCTCAAAGGCCGTGCGAAAAAGATCGGGTGGAGCGCCTCGAAGTATTGCTCGAATGCCTTTGTCGAATGGAGCGACGCTTTCTCCATTGCTGCTAACAAATCGTTGCGCAAAAGCTGACTGGCCCGAGTTACCGATTTTTTCAAGGATCATTCGTGATGCAGTTGCAAGCGACACCAATGATTTCCGGTCGGCCTGCGACTCCAAACGAAGTTTGCTCAGATCACCGGAAAGATCAAGTCCTGAGAGTGCGAGACTACCCTCCGATTCTTCCATCAATAGCCATTGCATCAACGGAGGGATCTTACCGTCGAGCATCAGAGACGCTTCTTCGGGCCATTGATCCGATGGCGATTGTGAAATCGCTGCGTTATTCTTCGCAAGCCCTTCCACATCGATACTAGGGACTTGGAAAACGATAGCTCCTTCGGATACGGAGGATTTAATTGAAGCGTCATGACATTTCGCACAGGCAGTTTCGAAGGAGAGACTTCGAAAGACTTGGCCTACAATACTGCGAGAGTTTGTGTCAACGTGACAGGCTCGGCAATCGAATGCCGTTGATGATTTTGTGAAATGCGAGTCTTGATGTTTACGATGGTCGAAAGTAATTCTCGATTGCTTTGGCGATGGATAGTTTTCAAATTGCGGGTGACCATTTGCAAAGGAATTGAATGATTCTTGATGACAAGCTTGGCATCGACTGCTCGCGATCGCTTGGAGATCGTGATGGGGGCCTTGATGTTCGAGATGACAAGTGCTGCAAGCAAGGTTGTTCGAGGCACTGTTTGATGCAGATGCTGCTCTTTCATTGGCATTGCTGTTTGTCTTTTGTGCCATCTTGGAAAGCGTAGTCGCATCTGAACCCGTGGCTATCGCAATGGGTTCAGGTTGTTTTTGAAGATTGCTATTCGCGGCGGCAGGTGCGGAGACCAACACAACGGGTATGCTCTTGGACGGGGTTCCCTTTACGCGTTGCTTTACCCACGCGGTCATCTCGTCAAGAACATCGACGGGCAGGTCGTGTGCGCTTCGAATGGCTAAGTGGGGCATGTCTCGGCTATGACACGATATACAACGGTCCGATTGACTATGCTTGGCAAGGACTGCTTCGGAGACTTGACTGATAGGTTGATCGGATATTGGGCGACTAGAGTGTCCGTTCAAACTTGCAGATATGTTGGTCGCCGAAGGGTTATCTGAGTGGCATGCAGAGCATCGGTGAGGATCTTGAGGGTTGCTGATCAATTGAGCGTGAGCCAACGTCAAAGGGCCGGGCGCAATGATGTCGCGATGGGTCGGCATGTTTGCTGTCGTAAGCAGTATCGCTACCGTAATGGACGCGAATGCAACTGGCAGATAACGACGCCACCAAATGAGCGTACGACGAGGATGGCAAGTTTGATCCGTGTTTGGATTTGAGCATCGATGGAGATGATCGGGCCCAGCAGTACACAGAACTCCTTTGTCTTGGAGCCCGCACTTCCATTGCTGGTCTGGCCTTCGGTATCGTTTGATTGGATCGCTCATGTTGCCTTCGTCTATCCTCCCTTGTACCGATAGACAAGGTAAATGTGATAGGCAACAAGGATGAAGAAAGACCAGACCAACGAGACGTGAAAAATTACCCAACTGCGAAGACGTATCTGCATTGCCCATTGAAAGTCTAAGTCGTCTTTCGCAATCACAAGTTCCGATAGTGTCTGCTTGCAAGATCGACCTTCGGGGCCAAGATATCGCGAGACTTTTTCCAAG
>JANODQ010000408.1:0-7200 GCA_031412775.1 Pirellulaceae bacterium
AGTGACGTTGAAATGATAATCGACCTCCTGGTTCAAAAACTTCATGACAGGAAACGAAAGCCCCCAAATTGCATTGACTCCAATTAAAGCGAAGATTGCGATCAACTGCGGTCGCGAACGAAACATTCCGTTGAACCAAACTGAGTAAGCGAAATTGCGAAAAACGCGTCCATCTGCGACATCTCGTTTGATATGACGCTTTTGCAAACGCATGAGCAGAACGCCATTGGACATTCTTTCCTCGAGCCGAAGATCCAAAAAAACGTCCGGAAGCAAACGTAGGGAGTAGATCATAGAAGCTAACGGAACTTGCTTCGAGCCCCACAGGCCTCAACGCGAACTTCCTTTTAAAGTCGTTCAATTAGCCAATCATGTTTTCGAAAAACTGGTATGCGACTAAATGTTACAATAAAAATCCGTTGTTTCTTTTATTGGACTTCTCATTTGCTTGATTGAAAAACATGCATGACGTATCGCAGGAATTCTTTGGCGGTGTTTTCAGTGACAAGATAGAAGGTGGTCGAGCAGCCGCGAAGATCTCGATTCATCCACAGGGATTGGTCGCGGAAACGCTAGAGGAGCAACGCTTTGAGATACCATTTGGCGAGTGCCAGTTGGACAAAGGTGGGGCCAGCGGGCGCATGATCTTCTGCAGAAACACCGATCGCAGTGTCACGCTTTTCTGCGAAGAGCGAGGTTTTCCCAAAGCACTCGAATCTCTGTCGATGGGTGCATTTTCAGGCCAGTTACGCACAATTCAACATAAGCAACGTGGACATGAAAAGACATTCTGGTTCTGGCTAACTGTCGGCTCGGTCATTACTGTGATTGGGGGCGTAATCGGATACTACGCCTTGATCGCGGCCACGCAAGCAGCAGTTGCTGCGTTGCCGATCAGTATCGATGAAAACATTGGCAGTGTCGCCGTAAAGTCAGTAGACCTTCAAGCGAGGTTGGATGCAGGACATGCGGCTACAAAGCTAGTCAACGACATCGTCAATGAGCTTGAACCTCACAGTGCTTTGAAAGGGTTGAACTTTCGTGTCATGGTGGTTGATGAACCAACCGTGAATGCTTTTGCGCTTCCAGGTGGTCAGATCGTGGTTTACACGGGCTTAATCAAAAAGGCAAAATCGGCGGAGCAACTGGCGGGAGTCATTGCCCACGAGATGGCTCACGCAACGCTCCGTCACGGACTCAAGGGAGTTGGTCAATCACTCGGAATCATTGCTGCCATCCAACTAGTAACCGGAGATGTCGGCGGGCTGTTAGCGCTCAGCAGCCAGCTTGCGCAAGAGTCGATCCTCACCAGTTACAGTCGAAAATCGGAAACCGAAGCAGACTTAGAAGGTGCTCGCATGCTTCACGAAGCGGGAATTGATCCGAAGAACATGGCTGATTTCTTTCAAATGCTCGAAAAGCTTGAAGGGGACATTCCAAATTTGCTCGCATGGATAAGCACTCACCCTCAACACGCCGACCGCATCGCGAGAATCGAGAATTATCAAAAACAAATTCCGCAAAAACCGTATAGACTACTTGAGCTACCGTGGGAGGAAGTTCAAAATCAGCTTGCGAAATAATGTATGTTTCTTTTCATTCGATTTTGACTAGGCAACTTATGGAAGTCACAATACGCAACGCGCCGTCGTTCGCTAATCTCTTAGTCAATCTTGATCCGGGCGACCGCATTGTTGCTGAAGCAGATGCGATGGCCAGCATGAGCAGCGGCATCGAGATGACGACTCGATGGAACGGCGGCGTCTTCCGTGCAATCGCAAGAAGAATCTTCGGAGGCGAATCGATATTCGTCAATGAATTCAAATCTACACAGTCAGGGCACATCGTAATAACACAACCATTTCCCGGTGACATGGCCTGCCTTGAGCTGAAAGGAAACACCATGTTCCTTCAGCCCGGTGCATACATTGCAAGTGAACCGCAAGTCACTCTTGGACTCGGTTGGGCTGGTATTCGCAGCTTCATCTCGGGCGAAGGCCTGTTTCGTATGAAGGTCAGTGGCTACGGACGGGTTTGGTTTGGTGCGTACGGCGCGATATTTACTCGCCAGGTCGAAGGTGAATACATCGTCGACACGGGGCATTTAGTCGCTTACGAACCGACAATTGGGATACGCGTCGGAATGGCGGGCGGGATCTTTGCGAGTTTCTTTGGCGGCGAAGGGCTCATCACACGCGTCAATGGTCAAGGCAAAATCTACATGCAGTCGCGCTCCTTCGAAGGCTTAGCGGCTTGGACAAATGCACATCTCTAAATCGCCCAAGAAACATCAACCAAGGGTGGATGATCCAACATGAAACATGAACTACTCTGTCAGCCCGCCTCCACTGCGATTCGATTCTCACTCGAGCAAGGAGATGAATTGACGTGTGAAGTCGGTGCAATGATTGCGATGACAAAAGGAATTACCGTCGAAACGACTTCGAAAAGCCGTGGCGGTAGTGGCGGAATCATGAAGGGATTGAAGCGAATGTTCTCGGGTGAGAACTTCTTCCTGAACCATTTTACTGCTCAGCAACCGAATCAATCACTGATCATTGGCCCGACAATGTTGGGTGACTGCACGCACCACGCGCTCTCAGGCGGGGCCATGATTGTACAAGGATCAAGCTGGGTTGCCTCCGACAGCGGTATTCAAATCGACACGACCTGGCAAGGCTTCAGCTCAGCATTCTTCAGTGGCGAATCCATGTTCTGGGTAAAGTGCTCCGGTGCAGGCAATTTGTTCTTGAGCAGCTACGGTGCAATCTATTCAGTTGAAGTCGATGGCGAATACACTGTCGATTCAGGTCACATCGTCGCCTTTGAAGACACGCTGCAGTTTCGAATAGGCAAGGCCGGTAAGAGTCTTATCGGAAGCTTCTTCGGTGGTGAAGGCTTAGTTTGTAAGTTCTCAGGCCGGGGTACCTTGTACTGCCAAACCCATAACCCACCCAGCCTCGGTAAACTCCTTGGCCCCAAACTAAAACCACGTTAGTCGTTCTTATAAATCGGCCTTTACACCTATTTCAAATAGTGCACCCTCAGCTCGCAAGTGACCGCCATGACAAACGCACTCGACTACAAGATAGATTTTCGACCAGACTTCTCGCTACTAACAATAAACCTACAACCGGGCCAAAAAGTCCACGCCGAACCCTCGGCGATGGCATCGATGAGTCCAACATTAACGATGAAAGCGGCTCTCAAAGGGGGCGCAATGAAATCGCTTGGACGGATGTTTGGCGGCGAAAGTATGGTAGTCAATACGTTTACAGCATCCAAAGGGCCCGGCGAGGTGGTCTTCGCTCCGGGGCATCTCGGTGACACCCAGCACTATCGCCTAACTGGTGGATCGCTCATCCTTCAACGCGGTGCCTTCATGGTGCATGGTGAAGGGGTCGAGATCACTGGCAAATGGCAAGGAGCAAAAGGCTTCTTCAGCGGTGAGGGACTCGTTTTACTAAAAGCCACTGGAACCGGTGACGTCTTTTTCAACTCTTACGGTGCCGTTATAGAGATCGACGTTACTGACAATTACGTCGTTGACACTGGCTACATCGTTGCCTTTGAAGACACACTCCAATATCAGATTTCAACATTGCCAGGCTTACGTGGAGGTGGAATCAAACGCCTCTTCTTCAGCGGCGAAGGACTTGTCTGTCAATTCTCCGGTCAAGGTCGACTCTGGATCCAAACTCGATACGTAAACCCTTTTTTATCGTGGATCAATCGATTCCGACCCACTACGAAAAATAATTAATTGGTAGGAGCTGAAAGACGTTCGCGTGACAACTGATCCGTTTGGTTAGCAAGGACTTTTTTAAATTGACAACCGATTGATAAGTCTTAAAGCTCCGCCAAGACGGAGCACTCCAAATGAAATTCAACAAAGTTAATTTTTTAAGACTGCAAACCGAGTATGTGCGCAATCGCATCTTTCAATGAACTACATCTTAACTCGTAACCTGAATCTAGGAGCTTTCGATTCGATGCGTTCGTGCTCGCAAGCAACAACGAGTCAGCCATCTCACCCAGAGCTAGTTTTAAAGCAAAGCTAGGTGCGGGTAGAACAGCCGGACGATTAAGTAAACTTGCGAGAGTCTGAGTGAACTGTCGATTGGTCTCTGCACCACCAGTAAAATTGTAGGGACCCGAACAAGCCGGATTCAAAGCCAACCAAATAAACGCACTTGCCGCATCTTCCCTGGAAATCCAACTCCAGTATTGATCGCCACTGCCCATAATGCCCCCAGCGCCCCATTGAAGGACCGGTAACATCTTCGCGAGCGCACCAGAGCGAGGATCCAAAACGATCCCTAACCGTCCGAAACATCTTCTCGTTCCACATGCTTCTAAGCTCGACGATGCCGATTCCCATTTCGACGCCAATTGCCCAAGAAAATCTTGTGCAACAGGAAAACTTTCGTCGGCTACAGAGTCGCCGATAGAGCCGTACATCCCAACTCCTGATGCTGACACAAACGCTTTGGGAGGGTTGGTCAGGAGAGCAAGTTGAGACGCCAGTTTCTCTGTCGCGTCCACTCGGCTTGCAACTAGCTCCTTGCGGACAGATTCAGTCCACCGCGAATCAGCGATCCCTTTACCCGCAAGATGAATCACCGCATCTATTCCATCCAGTTCCTCCGGCCTTGATAACCCATTTCTCGGGTCCCAGGGCGTTGTCGACAATATTTGCCGTTCAGTTGAGACTGCACCCGCGGCTGAGACGGCCTTTGTAGAACCGACATCTTGTGATCTATCAAGCTTGATCACATGATGCCCTAGAACGGACAAAAGCGAAATTACACTTTTTCCAACTAGACCATTGCATCCAGAGACTGCGACGGTCTTCGACTCAAATGATGTGAAGTTTGACAGCGAGTTCCCGAAACAAAGGTCCTCAAAAGTCTGACGATGCCGAAATCGAAACATCGCATCAAGTTTTTTAGAAGCGATACCCGAACCGAACAGCTTGCCCAACGCACCAAGCGGGAGTTGATAATCGATTTGGTCACTTAGGGCGCAACGATTTGTCCCAATTGCCACGATCGAATGCTTATGCTCCCAAGATGCGAACGGCCCGTAGACTTGGACGTCCGAAAAGAGATTCGGCGGATCATACAGTTTATGCCTCGCAAGCCAGTCAAGTCGCTTACCAAGGATGCTCGCTCGCAGCAAAACTTCACTACCCGGGAGAATTGAGTTTGCAGATCTAACGATCTCGACCGACTCCCAAGGAGGCACCAGACGATTGAGTGCACCCGGTCGGGCATGGTATTGAAACGCCTCCGGTTGCGAGACTGGAAGCTCAATAGATTTTTCAAATCTCACGAGTCAATTTCTGGAAGAGCGGCTTCGGAAACCATCCCACGTAGTTTGTCCAAAGCCCGCTTTTCTAACTGACGAACGCGTTCCTTAGACACGCCCAGTTTATCGGCTAGCCGCTGCAGTGTCTGTACGCTTCGATGACCGCCCAAAGAAAATCGAGCTCGCACAATAAACTTCTCGCGACGATCTAAGTGATCAAGCATGATTCCAAGCTTGCCACGCAGCTCATCCCATCGCTGAATTGAAATCGATGACTCCGTTTTGGCGTCGCTCACATCAATACCAGATTCTTGGATGCTGGTTGTGACTTTCAACCGTTCCTTCTGCTTTTGCATCACGATGCGATAAGCATTTCGGCGAACGACTTGCGTCGCGTAGGTGCTAAACCGGAAGCCACGATCATAGTCAAACTTGTCAACAGCTCGCATCAATCCCACGATCCCGTCACTCAGGAGATCATCAAAGACATTGTTCGGATTGACGAACTTTTTCACAATCGAAATTACTAATCGCATGTTGGATTTGACGATTAGATCTCGGTACCAATCGGAAGCACGCACGAGAGCGTCAATTCGCTTCAGCGACCAATCGTTGGCATTGTCTACAGTGAGTGCTTGCTTACGCTTAGTTGCCAAATGACGCAAGTAATTCATCCGCCGGAACAGAATCCTCTCTTCTTCAGGAGTAAGCAATCGTGTTTCGCAAAGTCTTGCAAGGTGTGATGGCAGGTCCGTTAGTCGAGCGGCGCGTGCTTTTGTTACTTCCTGCAATCCACTTCCCAAGAGAGTGGTACCCATAATCTCGCTCTCAGCAGACGGATCATCGAACCCTTCATTACCAATCAAATCAATTTCTGCCGCAAGAACCCTTTTTGTGCGAATCGATAACGGCTCAATGATCTCTTCGGGGAATAAAAGCTGAGCATAAGAAATAAAGGACGCTTCAAGTTTTGGATTGCGGAAGGTCTTTAACGACCGGGACCCTTGAGACTTCACCTTGGTGGTGGCTGTTAAATCAGACTTTTGAACTTTTAACTTACTTACCTGCGGTTTCTTTATCTCTGAGAACGCAGTGCTTTCAGTGGAACGCTTTACGATGGGTTGAGTTTTTCGTTTTGTTTCCACCTTGACTGCCGCCATGACATTTCTCCTTGGTCAAAATAAATTAACGCTCAAAGAAGACCGTTTCTAGCACGATTCCATCGAGCTGAACGTTTACCAGACTCACAAAATCGGTCAAAACGTCCAGATGTTTATACCGCGAATCGTCTAAACAAACAACTAAAATTATAGCAATCGCTTCGCTGCGACCTGAGAATAGGAAAGAATTCTATATTTTCACGAAAGGCACTTCCTTTTTTTCGGGGCGAGTTATGCTACTACAGATGAACGATCTCACGGGGCCAAATCGTTCATAACTAATCCCAGCCTTTTCTTCTGAACGGTGCCCCATGGACCAAATCTTGACCCCAAAGCAGGTTGCCCAGGCATTAAATGTGAGCGAATCGTCCATCAAGCGATGGTGCGATCGTGGCGTTATTGAATCTTTGAAAACCGGTGGCGGGCATCGACGAATTTCGATCGATTCGTTGATGGCGTTTCTGGAGTCTACAAATCGAAAAGTTACCGATCCTTTGGCCATCGGGATGGTCGCTGGTTCGACAGCGGGGCTCAACGCCAAATCGACCGCACTTGGAGTGACTCGATCGTTTACGAAAGAGGAGCAAGCGAAGCGGCAGATATTCGAGAACGCATTGATACGCGGTGACGAACGAGAGTGTCGAAAGATTCTCATTAACTGGTATTCGGCTCGCGAGACATTCGCAGCGGTTGCGGACGAATTGATCGCGACGACGTTCCGAAACATCGG
>JANODQ010000409.1:0-1813 GCA_031412775.1 Pirellulaceae bacterium
CTGGTGCTGCTGCCGTTGCCGAACTCGGTCAAGCTGGCGATGGTGATTCTACAAGGTGGAGTTTCGGGCGCGGTGATGCCGGCAACGTCACAGAGAGTGGACAGCACATCCAGCAGGTAAATATTCCCCTCAACCCGCGAGCCTGCCTTGATTCCGGGGCCTCGAACCAGGAAAGGGACTCGCCATGTGTGTTGATAAAGATTTTGCTTTCCCTGCAAGCCGTGCCGACCAATCGCAATCCCGTGGTCTGCCGTATAAAAGATGTACGTATTATCAAGCTCGCCCATCGCATCTAACTTCTCTAATACGCGACCGATTTGGATGTCGATGTTTTCGCTACAAGCAAACTCGCGGCCAAGTTCGTTGCGGATGGTCGCTTCGTCGCGTCGCTCCCACACGCCACTGACGGCGACTTCATCTCGCAAGCCAGGGTGTCCATGAGGGAACGGATGAGATGGAAGATAATTGGGAGGTAGCTTGGGCTGCTTTGCGTTCAATGCTGGCGGCTTGGATTGATCGGTGTGATTGACAGCGCCGTACTTTTCAAGCAACTCCGGTGTGCCGTCTCGTTCATCGTGAGGATGCGAGAATCCGAAGTAAATCAAAAACGGCTTGGCGTCTTTCGTCGACTCTCGTTCTGCAAGGTAATCCATGACTTGATCGCCGTGCCAAGCGCTGCCGGTTTCCGCTGTTCCGCCACGCTTGGTCGCGTCGTGTCGAACCGTGAAGAGTTTGTTGGCGGCTTCGTAGCTGTTACCTTGCTTGCAAGTTCGCATCGTTGCGTAACCCGCACCGTTGAAGACGGCCGGTATGGTTTGCTGTTCCAGTTTTGGTGGGCAAAGTCCCTTCTCCATAGCCTTCGGAGCAATCGGTAGATGCCACAATGTGCGCCCGCTCATGATCATGTGTCGCGATGGCGTACAGACCGCACCACTAAAGGAACCCATGTGATAAGCCCCATCAAAAACCATCCCCTCGCGAGCTAGTCGATCGATGTTCGGCGTATGCAAGGGCGATTGCGGGTTGTAACACTTGAGATCAAACGGCGATTGATCATCGACCAACACGAAAAGAATATTCGGACGCTTGGGCTCCGCCGCAATAGTATTACCAGAGCAAAGCAAAACAAAGGCAATGAAGACAATCAAACGCATGGTAAGAATACCGATCTATATGAGCTAGGCGACTGCGGGTTTGATATAACTGCGGGTTTAATATAACTGCTGGTTTGATATAACTGCTGGTTTAATATTACTGTTACAAGATCACTTCTTACCGCTGGACCATTTGGGTTGCCAGTCGGAAGAATCGCTTCGCGCGGACTTCAAGTAATCATCGATCTTCGTCGCAATTTCAGGATTTTTTGCTGCGACATTCGTCTGCTCGGCAATGTCAGTGTGCTGGTCATACAAAGCGATCGAAGCATTGGGGCCGCCCGAGCGAATTCCTTTCCAACTTCCTTGATACAAAGCGGCCTGCTTAAAGCCTCCTTCGTGAAACTCCCAATAGAGAAATTCATGCTTAGGCTGTGCCTCAACGGGCTGGCCGAGCAGTGTTGGTACGAAGCTGATCGAATCGCAGTTGTCAGGCGATTTTGTCCCAGCCAGCTCAGACGCCGTTGTCATCAAGTCTCCAAAGTACGCGACGTGGTTTGTTTCGGTTCCACTTGGCACTCGACCAGGCCACCACGCGATCATGGGAACTCGGATACCGCCGTCGGTCAAACTGCGCTTGATTCCCGTTAGCGGTCCCGAAGGACTGAACCTTGCGAGGTTGTGATTGCTTTCGTTATGCGGCCCGTTGTCACTAGTAA
>JANODQ010000410.1:0-3230 GCA_031412775.1 Pirellulaceae bacterium
GCTTGCGAATGCTCAAGGTACATCTGAATCTACGGTTGGTGGAATTCGGATCAGAATTCCTGCGGAGAATCCACATAGCTCCAACACTCCAGCCTTGTCAGCAAATAATGCGTCATCGCAGCCAACCGCCAGTTCAACCACCAGCACGGTTCCCAGTGCAGCCAACCTGAAGATGACTGTTGGAACTGGTGTAGCACCACTGCCGACAATCGCATCGACGTCGACTTCCCCCCGCCAAGTTCCGGCTGCGGAATTGAAGTCTGCTCCAACTTTTGCAACCTCAAATACTCCTGCGACAATTTCATTCGGAACACCAACGACCACGACTAATGCTGCGTCGCGACCAACTACGCTTCCGAACGTACCACCTATCGCTGCCACTGCGTCTGCTTGGTCCCAGGCGAATAACCTGACAAATAATCAGTTAGCGAATGTGGCTCCTACGCAGGTCAACTCGCAAATAAGTGCAAGGACTGCTTCTGCTTCACCAGGTTTTGCGATTCCAAGCCAAGCAGTGTCGTCGTTTGCACCTCGATCGCTCTCACCCCCATCATTGGCAGCACCTGCAACACCCAGCTCCGACACATCAGACGTTGCGGCTAATGTTTTAGCAAAGCCAAGTTTTTCGACGCCAAGTTTTGCGACGCCAAGCGAATCACAAACCAGCCAGGCAAAGACAAACGAATCGATTGCTTCTCAACCAGCGAACGCAAGTAAGCTTCAAGCGAGACTTCATGACAATTCTTCGATGACTTCGCGGACTCCGGGAATCGTACGAATCCCAAGTATGGTAGTCAGCGGGGCTGGCTCATCGACTACTGAGCGACCGTCAACGACTGCCTCTGTCGCTTCCCGAATAGACCACAATGTGAACGCGACAGCAAACCTCGCCGCAGCCAAGCCGCTTCCTTCGCCAGGATTTACTGGCAATGGTTCGGCCCTCGAGCTACCTATGCTTGACACCGCTCAATCGCAGATGATCCATAGTCGCGCTCCATCGATTGAGCCGCGATCGCTAAAACAAACTTCGACGCACTCGGATATTTCTAGTGCACCGACGCCTGCTGCCATGCGAAGCAAAAGCGGATTCCAACCATTGCCGACCACCGTCCCGCAACCAGCGAACCTGCCACGCGTCGCAATCGCTGCGAACGCAGAATCACTAGCTCAAACAGCCAGCCGATCAATTGAGCTCGCGGAAAATGCATTCGGGTCGACTCCAGCTTCTTCGACGCCAAAACTAATCACCGCAACCGCTCGAGCGAACCCTCGCTACGAACCATCGATCATTCCGGTTGCACTTTCGTCATCGGCTCCCGAAGAAAGTACAAGAACCGCCACGAACAATCAGATCGACACAACGGCAGGGATTGCCGAGCAGACCTACGCTGATAATTCAAACGCAGAACTAAGGCTTACTGACAACCAATCTATAAAATCAGTGCCGCGTGCAGCAAGCGCTGCGACCAGCAACATAACCGTCGCCCTCAAGAACGTTCAAACGGTTCGTTTGCCTGGCAAGGTGAGCCAAGTCGAAATCGAGGACGACACCGTTTGCAGAGTCATCTCGACTGAGCCGAACACGCTTACGATCATCGGAGCATCGATCGGTGAATCGAAGGTTAAAGTTTGGTCGACCAATCCAATAACCAAAGCGGATGAGACACAAGACTTCAAAATTAGCGTTCGCGAGACTTGGGGCCAAGCGGCAAAAAACACAGTGTCGATTGACGATGTCAACCAATCGATCGCGGCCCTCTTCCCAGGCTCCTCTATCGTGATCAAGCCAAATTCGGATGGGTCAATATCTGTCCAAGGAAGCGCACCATCAAACGAGTCGGCCAAGCAGATCCTGATGCTTGTTCGTAAAATGTTCCTAGTTCCTGTCCAGGACAGAATCGCTATTGCGAGTCTGTAAGTGATCGAAAATGACCTTTTACCTATTCCCAACAGTTCAACGCCCTAGGCATGAGGGAACAGCTCCTATGCGAAATACAAATAACACAACCCAAAAACGCCCAACAACGCGAAAAACTGACAACACAAGTCAATTTCAAGCCTCGGCAATTCGTCGTCGACGATGGGCCGCCGCCATGTTGGCGGGCTCCATCGTTTCGGGAGTTTTCGGGCAAACGTCGGTGATGGGACAGCAGCCTACGGTTGCGCGGCCTAACACGCCCAGAGCGTTTGCACCTGCCGCCGGGGTATTACCGCAGAGCTCGACCATTACTACAGTGCTTCAGGACACGGCGATGGCGGGAAGCGATAATGCGTTTCCGTCGTCCCTTTCGCGAGGCGTCTACCAGCCTCAGCCCAAAAGCCTACCCATGACCGAGGTAAGCAGTGGGTCTAATAGCAGTGGGTCCAATAGCGGAGTCGTCGTTCCGGCCTCGGATATATCGCCAAAAATCTACCACTTAGGACAAGAGCCCCATGAGACGATCGTTAGCAGCAAGATCGTAAGTACCTCAGAACCGGTGATCGTGTCGCAACAGGAAGTAGGCCCAGATGGTACCCCTATCAGCGCACAAGTTAATGATAATTACGGGTTCAACGAAGCGGTCGCGATGCCAAGTTCGAACTACGGCTACAGCCAACCCAAACGCCACGGCGGATCGCGTCCGTCCCTCGCAGTGATGAGCGGTTACTCGACCAATCGAGGCCAAAACAACACCTGCTGCCCAGAAGTTTGCCGTCGCGTTTACTTGGGTTATGAAACGGTCTATATGCAACGCGAAGGAGACCAACAGTTCTCCTTCTCACAGGGTAACTTCCTGCCAAACAATGGATACGAACTTGGCCATCGCATTACACTCGGACAAATGTTCGATTGCACCGATGGGGTCGAGTTCGTCTACACGGGTTCGTTCACATGGGAGCGTGCCAGCCAACACCTCAGTGCAGGTGGTGCCCTTCAAAGCTTTCTCACAGCAGGCGGTGGATATACCGCAGCACAGATCGATACGTTCAATGATTCCTTCCGTCACCTGCAAGGCATGAGAGCGAATCTTCAATCGTATGAAGCGAATCGCAAATGGTTTGCTTGGGACATCATGAGCACGCTGATCGGCATACGAGCCTTCCAATACAACGAACAGTTTTCGTTCGATTCGGTTGGACAAGGCAATGGGGCTGGATTCTTCCGTACTGATCTCCAGAATTTCTTGCTGGGTGCTCAGATTGGAAGCGACATCATGAGACCCATCAGCCAACGCTTGTCGATCGGCGCC
>JANODQ010000411.1:0-2260 GCA_031412775.1 Pirellulaceae bacterium
GCTGCGATCGGCAGACGCAAGCCAGTCTCGAAAAACATTGACACTTAGCGAAGGAGGCCTGCACGCCATGTACACAGCAAGTATGGTTGTAACTGCCATTCGGTGCTGTTTCGCCATCGGGCCACAGTAGTCATTCGGTGCTCCAAGCGACTTCCCAATTGCTCTCACGTAAGCGACAAAAATCGCAACAACAGTTGCGACAAATCCTAAAACAATATTCCCGCTCGTCGCGTAACCAAGCCCAGTCATCACTGCGGCATCCGAGATTCGGTCAGGGATTTCGTTGAATAGCTCTCCCGATTTCGAAGCGATACCTCGTGCAACAGCCACCATTCCATCGAATAAATTACATAGCAATCGCACTTGGCACAGTAGTGCACCAGCAATCCAAAGCAAACGCACTCCAAATTGGTTTTCGGTGTAACCCGTTGCGAAAAAACAAGCTCCCGCGACGATTGCTGCAAACATCCCGAAGATTGAAATCGAGTTAGGAGAGCACCTCCAGCTTACCAAGAGGTCGGTCGCCTTCGAGGCCCATCGGGTATTACGACTTTGCAGTGGTCTGCGATCTGTCGGTTCATATCTTGAAGTGTTCATACACAGATACTAGCCCAACCAACGTGGAAAGAAACGCCCCCATTACAACTTCACTACAGAACTGCCAGCATCAGCGGACTTCTTTAAAGCATTTACAACTCGCTGCGTTTTCTCTGCATAGTCCAGCCAGCGATTGTCAGGAGCACCTGCAATTACGAGGCGACTGAAGTCATCGAAAAGCAAAACTTCTTGAGCCGTAGGATGGCCTTCCGAATATTCATTAGTCGTATGCGTTTGTCTATGATCTTCCATACGGAAATCGCTGTTGCGAACATGAAACACGGGCGAGTGTGTTACGAACGAAGTTCGATTTCCGTAGTAAGGAAGCACAAAATCATCGACGACCAAGTGCCCCAAGTCGCCACTGACATGTGACCACTGCTGAAGTTCGGCTAAGAATGAACAAAAGACTGATGCCGTTCGATCTCGATCGAAGAATAGCTCACCAGAAAACTCTGCAGGGACACTTCCCGCGTTCGAACTGCTGTTGTTTGGATAGCCTACGAGAGTTCGGCCGATCACGTGCGTGGGAAGCTCCCAATTCATAACCGACAAGATGAACCGGACGTTATACCATCCGAGATCACCTAAGCACCCAAGAGGTTCCATTTCACTTTGGCTGCGAATGTTGGTTGTTGAAAAATCATCGTCTGCTTTGAAGGAAAAGTGACTTACCACTCGTCGAACATTCCCGACTGATTTGTCCAGGTGAATCGACTTCTCAATGGAGCTTAGTCTTGCCGAATGCGCAAACATCACTCCGTCCATGAACTGCTTTCCCGAGGCCCTTACCGCATGCGATATCTCGTCCATATCGGCCATCGAAATAGCGACAGGCTTTTCTGATAGCACATGCTTGCCGGCATTGAGTGCTTTGAGTATCCACTCTTTTCTTAATCCAGTCGGCAAAGGAATGTAGACTGCATCGATATCCGTCCGAGCAAGCAGTTCGGAGTAACCCGCGATTGCTTCCACCGAATGGAGAATCGGGAACTGGGCATTACACTCGTCGACAAACTGACGAGCCTTTGACTGTTCGCGTGCAGCGACTGCAACCAACGTTGAAAATTGTGATTGCGAAAACGCTCGCCAGTTCTTGCGAGCGATCATCGCAGCTGAAAGAATCCCCCATCGAAGTTTATTAGGTTGTTGATCGGTGTTCATATACTGCTCGTAGCTTTGGGATGAATTTCAAAAGACTAATTCTAAGCTATACGATCGGAAAGGGGCGTGACGTAGGAATCGTCCCAGGGCTTGTCAGAAATGTACTTTGCAGATCTAGCCGCTTCGGCCCCTATTAGTGATGATTAGTGCCAATTAGTGTTCCCAATTCCAGAACACTAATCTTCACTAATCTTCACTAATAAGATTTCGCGGTTTCAATGTTATCTGGCATGCTTAAGACGCACGCAAACCAGATCGCGTGATCGTCAGCAATGTTTCCGCCTATGGATTGTTTACTAGTCCTAACGACGTTCTTTGTTTCTCGTTAATATTCGTTTTAGGGCGGTAGAATTATTTCACGCCAAGGCGCGAAGCTCGCAAAGGGGTGGGCGGACGAGAAGAAAAAGCGGATTTAATTTGTCAGCTAGGCCGCGTTTTAACGCACAGTGAGTGTACGTGTCTTCTGGCGGTCCTACCAATCTTGCGCGACTGCCTTAAG
>JANODQ010000412.1:0-2521 GCA_031412775.1 Pirellulaceae bacterium
CCAAAAGACCCGATCTACGTCAAGCAACGCGTGATCATGAACTTCTTCACCGCAAAGCGATTGTTAGCGGCTCTTCAAATGTCAGTCCAACGACACGAAGCAGTCTTCGGCGTCCTTGAAACCGACATCCAAAAGCGACTACGAGTCCAGTAGTTGGGGATAAGCCGTTATTCAAAGCGGCGGCCTGCGGCCGCCGCTAAGTGCGTACCTTCTGCCGGAAGGTTCGTAGCTACCAGTTGGTTTCCCACCATCTGAAACCGTCACATCTGAAGCGATTCCCCACCTTCCCCAAGCGGATTTAAGAACCGGCAAAATCACGTTCCAAAATTGCACGAATCTTCATCGCCGCGGTTCCATCTCCATACGGATTCGACAAATGCGCACGTCTCTCGTATTCGGTTGCTTCATCCAGAAGTATTCGTGCTGCCGCTAAAATCTTCTCGGTATCCGTGCCGACTAAAGTACAAGTTCCAGCAGTCACTCCTTCCGGTCGCTCGGTATGTTCACGAAGAACCAAGACGGGCTTGCCAAGCGACGGCGCTTCCTCTTGAACGCCACCAGAATCGCTTAAGATGAAGTAAGAACGATCCATGAGCCAAACGAAGTCTTCGTAGCCAGCAGGTTCTACCAACTCAACGTTCGCGATAGCCCCAAGGATTCGATTGACCGGTTCCCGTACTTGCGGATTCAAGTGCACGGGATAGAGGATTCCCAAGTCTTGGTATTCTTGAGCAAGCGATAGAATTGATTGGCAGATCCGTTCGAACCCGTTACCAAAAGATTCTCGACGGTGCCCTGTTACAAGAATCCAAGGCCGCTGATGAGTCGCAAGATAGCGATCGTGAAAAGACTTTGATATGCCGAGTCTTCCTGCCACTTCCAGGCTGCTGTGATTTCTCTCTGCGAGTCGCTTGCGAGTCCAGAGGAGTGCATCAACCACAGTATTTCCGGTGACATAAACACCATCAATAATTTGCTCCCGCTGAAGGTTGACGCGGCTGTTTTCCGTTGGACAGAAGTGCCACTTGGCAATCGGTGAAGTAAGCCGACGGTTCATCTCCTCCGGAAATGGCGACAGCATATCTCCTGTTCTTAAGCCCGCTTCGATATGGCCGACGGGAATTTTTTGATAGAACGACGCTATCGCTGAAGCGAGTACTGTAGTTGTGTCGCCTTGCAATAGAACAGCCGATGGACGATGAACGCCCAACCAATCGCTCACGGCGCTTAAAACTCTCACCGTCAAGTCTGAGAGCGTTTGACCCGGTTGCATCAGGTTCAGATCGTACTCGGGAACAATCCCAAAGGATGCGAGCGTCATATCCAGCATTTGGCGATGTTGAGCGGTCGAAAGAAAGATTGGTTTTAATGTATCGGACTCTTTCAAGGCGAAGTAAACAGGCGCCATCTTGATGGCTTCGGGCCGCGTTCCTGCAATGATCGCAATCGTATGTTTCATAAGCCAATCAACAATCGTCTAAGAACTACCGTGGGCTGATGAAATGTGAGCCGATGGCGCTAGCCACGGGTTTCGACGTTGCCACAATTTACCAGCTAGCGCGCGAGGCTAGCGTCTAAGGCTTAGGGAAAACGCCCTTTTTATCGTCCTAGACCTACCGCGTAATTAGTCGAAAGACCTATTTGCATGTTACAACGGGGACGCCTTAACCTGCCCCTCGTCTCCTGCCCGGCCGACACGCAGAAGGACCGCTTGTCTCACGGACTCAAAAATCTTTCGAAGATTTACGTTATCCTCGTCCCGCAGTTCGCTTTTGGAAACGAATTGCATTTGAACAACAAACGATGAAGCAGTTCTATCTTGGAGAGGAGTTTTCAAAAAATTGATCAACCTCGGTTCTAACCATCGGTTACCAGTTGCCGTTTCTGGACGCACTGTCAGCTCCTCCGCAGATGGCAAGTATGGCTTTCCATCCGCGGTAAACTGCGAGCTAAATAACAGTGATGTCTTACCAGCAGTCTCACTTTCGTAAGCAAGTCTCTTTTCAACAAATGGCCACGGCGATTGTAACGAATCTTCGTTTTGGTTCGTTAAACTCCATCCATTCTCAACTCCTAGAGACCATTCCGACTTCCAGCCATCAACCGGGTAAACCAGCAAGACTTGCGCCTCGGCATCAATGCCGGTGAAATTCCAAAGGTGAACGCTTAAGCTTCCCAATGCATTACTGCCAGCGTTGCTTTGATACTGATTCAGCAATAACCCTGGAAAAGTCTTCGAAGGGAACAGCTTACTATCAGGTGAACGGTCAGACGCCAGATCAATTCGGCTTGACGAGCTCACCAGCAGTTTTTGCTTAACAACAGCCATGGCTAATGGGGCCGCAAGCAACACGATAACAGCAGAAACTCCCATCAATACGATTGACGGGCTAGCTCCAGCAGACAAGTAAGAAGATTCATTACTTGTCGCTGCTTCACGATTTTCTCGCGAGCGTCGCTTCGCTATTTTTCCTGGCCAGTAGACGAGCCGATTATAGATGTCTGCACTACGAGTCCTATC
>JANODQ010000413.1:0-5504 GCA_031412775.1 Pirellulaceae bacterium
AGACAATCAACAAACTTTTTGTTATGGCTAATGAGAGCTATGAAGACTTCGCTCGAGCCCTTCAAACCGAGTATGAACAGGATTGCGGAGTTTCATTTGGCAAGGTACCGATAACAGCAATTGCAAAACTGACTCAGGTTGTCGGCGATCACGAACAGCCAATCGGTCGTGAAGCCGCTCAGTCAATCAAGTCTGCTCTCGTGTCGCTCAAGATGATGGACGAAGATGGTCGATTGCAAGGAGCATTTGATCCGGCCAAGCCAGGATTCAAACTCGAACTCCCTGAACCCTTTCAGTTGTTAGCTCCCGCTGTAACCGATCTGTTGTCGTCCTATAAAATCGAACGTCACATTCGAAAGGAAAAGGATGAACTTCCGAATCGGCTTAAGAAAGAAGTAATCATCAGCCCTGAGTTTCTCGAACTCTGGGAACGGATCAAACCTAAAACGACCTATCGTGTTGAGTTTCAGACAGATGAGCTAGTACAGCGAGCGGTCTCCGCCATCAAACAGATGTCCAAGGTCGAAGCTCCCAAGATTCGGATCACCGCCGGTCAGGTTGGAGTCATTCGCGGCGGAGTAACCGCGACAGCGATCAGCGTGGCCGAAGAGCAACTCGAATACAACAATCGTCCACTCCCCGATATTCTCGCCTACCTCCAAAACGAGACTGAACTGACTCGTTCCACGCTTGTCGAAATCTTGAAGAAGTCAGATCGGCTATCCGAGTTCTTCATCGACCCGCAGAAATTCATGGATGCGATTGCTGGAATCCTCAAGCACGAGCTCCATCGATTGCTGGTAGATGGCATCAAGTACGAGCGTATCCAGGGGACGAGCTCAGAAAGCGAGTGGGAGATGATGTTATTCGAAGCAGAGGAAGTCGTGAGTTACTTGAACTCCCTGCAAGTAAATCATTCAGTCTACGAATACGTTGTTTACGATTCCGAAGTTGAGAAAGAGTTCGCCAAAAAGCTTGACGAACGAGAAGACATTCGCCTCTTCGTGAAACTCCCAGGCTGGTTCAAAATCGACACTCCAGTAGGCCAATACAATCCTGACTGGGCCATCATCAAAAACGACGACAAAACCGTTTACTTAGTCCGCGAGACCAAAGGCACCAAAGACTTCCTAAAACTCCGAACCTCCGAAGCCGACAAAGTCCGCTGCGGCCAAAAGCACTTCGAAAGCTTGGGTGTTCCATTCAACGTCGTTGTGACGGCGGAAGAAGTATAGAACAGGGTTTTGCAATTCTGATGTTAACTTGCCATATCTATAATCACGAGCCATACAATCAAATAGTTCTAAGCCTGGAGTAAAAAATTGAGCGTGCCAGATTTTCAGTCAATTATGCTTCCCTTAATGACGGAGTTAAAGGATGGCGAGGTCCGAACTATTAAACAGGTAACACAGAGCTTGGCAATTGCGATGCAGCTTACAGAGGCTGACCTCAATGAACTCCTCCCGAGTGGTCAGCAATCACTTTTTTCAAATCGAGTAGCAGCGTCAATATGCGGCGCAACTTTCGCGAGTCCAGCAAGTCCGCCGCCTGAGTTATGCAGCCAATAGACGACAGGAAGTCGTCGTTCCCGTTCGCGATTATGAACTGCAGGTGTATAGATGTGGTAACTCACTTTGCTTTTGGCTGCCACACTATCGAAAGTCTTAAACGATACACACGGAGCCTTCACTTCCGGCGTCATCCACGCTTTCCCCGATTGCGACTATCGCAAGGAATAAGGAAACTATCTTTTTTAGTAATTCTCTTACTTGTTTGGTAGATAGCCTTCCAGTACAGCCAGGATGGCGAAGCCGAGAGTCGGGGCCCCGTTCTTTCCACTGGCATTGAGATTCACATTCAGTGCATCTCGCCAAGCTTTGCTTTCACCAATCCACATTAATCCACGCGCGAAATTGTCGGTCCAAGTGCCCGTGAAACCGTGAGCGAGTGTTTCTTCTGCGGCTTGATTTAATCCGCGATTTACTGCGTCGAGCAATGTCGGTCGAAATGGGTGATTGGCCGGAAGAACATGCAGTAACTCGAGCAGCTCACGCATAAGAATGTTGTGATACACGGCGCAGGCATTGTGAGCGTCGAACCAGCGGCCACCAGGCATCTGACCAGGCAGTACTCCGATTTCGGCCTTCCTAACGGCGGCGGCGAGGTACTTTTCCTTCTGCTCGCCTTGCGTCACTTCAGCCAGTCTCGCAAGCAGCCCTACACTAAAGGCGTTGTAGTTCCAGTTTGAGACCAGTGGTCGCGTGATCGCCCAATCTCCCGACTTAAGCGCGGCGTCGAGGTATCGCTCGTCGCGAGTTAACTCCCACGCACTGACGAGTGCTCGACCGCAGAGGCCGTTGTCGAATTGCAAACCGCCGTCGCTGAAGTCATCAGGGATCCAATCGTTCACGACAATCTCGGGACGGTCCTTGATTAATTGCGCTACGATGTGTCCAACTTTCTCGCGCGGATTTAGCCCTGGCCCGACGGGAAATGGAAACACTCCACTGGGGTGTTGCAGTTTGATCAACCAATCAGTACCTTCGCGCACCTCTTTTTCGAGCTTGTCACGATGTTCGGGGAAGAGCATCGCCGTGCGGGCCAATCCATCAAGCGGGAAGGCCGCTTCCCGCAGACCGGCCATCATCACACGCGGATCGCCCGTCGGATTCTTAAGCCACGGCAGCCCTCGCTTTCCCCGCTCGACTTCAGCGAGCCACCACTCGCGAGCCTTGGAAGCATCAAACGGTGTGGATACGACCGGCGGGTAATAGCGGGTGGCCGTTTCAGGATTCCCCGCCCATGGTCCCAGCACCAAGATCGCTTTCGCCATCGCAACCCGCACAGCAACGGCATCCTGCGCCTCGAGCGCTCGCCGGCCCTCGTCGAGAGCAGGTTGCATTCGCCTCAGGACTTCACGGGGCGGTCGCTCTCCCGGAACCTGCGCGGAAATCTCCCCGCAACCGAAGTCAAAGACCACGACGAGCAACGCAGCAAGGGAACTGTAGCTTCTGGCTTTCATGGTTTGGCTTTCCCGTCTGGCTTTCCAGTTTGGAAACGACTGTAAAGTGCTTTTGTTTATATTATAAATGACTGGCAGATCGTGTCATTTCTTATACCATTGATCGTCCTTTTCAAGAACGCTCTTTGCTGTATCACTGTCGAGCCACAATCTAGCGTCTTTGTCACTTCTGAGATAAGCATCCCAAAACGCAGTCGAGACAGCAAGAATCGCCCGGTGATGATTCGGGTTCCGCTTTTCGGTCTCGCCTGGCAGTGGGCGTTCAGTAAACGCTGAGTGCTCAGCTTTGTCGAGTACAAGTTGATACTTTGAGCCTGACGACAGATCAGGGAAGACGATAAGCCGAGTCTTCGCATCGGCTTCATTGATTATACTGGAGTCCTTGGTCCCGGTCAGCAGCATCCAGGGGATTCTTACACTGCCGAACGCCTGCTTCGTATTGCCGTTTGCTGGACCACTGGGACTCATGATCACGGCCGCTTTGATGCGGTCGTCCGTGAATCCCTTTCCCACTGGGGCCACTTGTCCGCTGACCGCCTGCGTGGTGACTGCACCAAACGAATGCCCCGACATTCCAATATGTTCCATGTCGAACCGTCCTGAATACGCGTGTGCGGTGTCTTTGTTCCAAGCTTCGAATTGATCCAGAACCGCAGGCACATCCTGCACTCGCATTAAGAATTCTTTGAGACCAGCCGCCTTCTTCAATGCTGCCATACGCTCGGCAAGTGGTACACCTTTCCAGACGCTGTCATCGCTTCCCGGATGTTGTAGAAACACTGCTACATATCCACGCGAAGCCCAATGCTTGCCGAGAAATGCGGAGCCTTCGCGGTTGCCACCCAGTCCGTGGCTGAACAGCACAACCGGTGCCGCTGTTCTGTCCGCTGGCAGATAGATGCGGATCGGAATCTCGCGCGAACGTTTCGTGTCGTTTATCATCAAGTCCTTTTGTTCGGTTGACGCTTTGCTCACGGCAAGCGGATCATAGTCAGCTCGCAAGAGGGATGCTGACAATAGGACGAACATGGCAAACTCAATTATCCGATTCATTTCAAATTTCCTTGATACGTTAGTTTAGTATAGTCAAGTGGCATCCGCATTTGTACCGGTCATATAGGCTTCCATCGATTCCATGCTGTGATTTGTTCGTATCGACAGGCTAGAAGCCTATGCCACAGTCAGACCTCGTTCGCCTACTATTATTTCCTTCGCAAAAGATTTCCCAGCACCTTTCCTTCTTCAAGCGAAATTGCCCCGTCCTTGTTCCTATCCAATCGCATCAGACGATCCTTCTGAGCTTCTGGAAGCTCGTCGGCTGATAGCTTGCCATCGCCGTTGGTGTCGATGCGTTTAAAGACGACCTCCATTCCTTTGCCTGATCCGAGCTCTTCACGAATCCCGGCCAGTGATCGCTTCATTCCCAAGCTGCCTTCATCCATGTGATACTCGATATATCCGATCATCATTTCATCGTACGTTTGCGGCCCCCAGCGTACCGTTTTGTTTGGGTCAGGATTGGCGGGATTCCCCGAACTGTTGTCGTAGTGGGCGAATGCTCGGATCGTTGAGCCAGCAGGCAATGTCACTGGATTTGCCAATCGATACGAAAGTTGCCAATTGAAGTCATATTGAGGAATGTCGAGCAATATTTGCGTTTTGCCATCTGGAAATATCGCTTCATAACGAAACGACTTGCCTCGCAAATGCATATGTGGAAAGAACGCTAGGATCGTTGCCTCTTTCGGTACGGCTTGGGATACAGTCACTTCGAAGTTTGAATTCCTGGGAGGAATCGCGAGCCTATGCTGAGCAACGCCAACAACGTCTACCAAGTGTTCTGGTTTCTCGTCCAGAAAAATCATGCCAATCTCAGGCCGATCCGTTGTCGCTGTTCCATTGGGAGTATAGTGGATTTGAAATTTTAACTTAGATCCACCGGGTAGCGATTTGCCAAAGCCTTCGTTGAAGACGAGAGCGTCATAGCCAGGCGCGTAAGCGGCAAAGAAACCGTTTACGGCTTCTTCATCGTCTTCTTCGGAAGCAGCGGTAGCTCGCCTTCCACCTTTTCCAGCGGCTCCTTCGGGAACAACGAATACCAAGATGTGGTGAACGACTTCGCGAGCAGACGGTCGAACTTCGATCGCCTTGAGATACTTGGTGTCGGTGATTCCTGTTTCGACGATTACGTTTTGATAAGGCATTGTCCCGGTCGCTTTTACAGCAATCGGCGACGCAACACTGATGATTTTGTCTGGTTTGCCAATTTGCCAACCGTCATGAAACATTCGCGGGCGAGGTGCATCTGTCGCGTTCCCAACGACTTTGCCTGTTTTGAACCATTTCAAAAAGTCATCCTTGTCTGATTGCGCGAGTGAGCAGTCGTTCGCAAAAGGACCAACAAAGTCCTCTTTCGGTTTTACCGCAAACCAAGGTGGCATGATATTCTCTTCCAGCACACGACGAATGGCCCCGCTTTGAC
>JANODQ010000414.1:0-16072 GCA_031412775.1 Pirellulaceae bacterium
CACACGGAGCACCTCGTTTATAGAGGATGCGTTCCGTGATCGGAAACGAGTCGGGAAGCAAACAATTTTCGGAACAAAGCTGTTCCTCGACCAATTGACGAATTCTAGATAAATCGTGATTCAATGGAAAACCTTCACTACGAGTGCAAATCATGGTTATCGAACAATTCGCGGCTCAATCCAGAAACCTTCCGGTTGCTGGGACTGGAGTGCTGCGACGAATCTATCGACAACTCGACTAGAGTCGTTGAAGTTCCGATTCGGACATGAATAGTCACTACAGCCCAATTAATCGCTATTTTGGGTAGCAGTCGAACTATTCAGATGAAAGCTCATGGGCTTATAGGTGAACGTGATCGCATTGCGATTTTAGCAAAACATCCAATTTTGGTGAGGTCTCACGCATGACTCGATGCGGATTTAACGGTCTGTTAATCTGTAACATGCTTTTTGCGATGTCTGAATTAAATCATCGGTGGCTTTATATTGTAAGAAGCAACTTGACATGCACTGCCATGAGCAAAAACGAGAATCAAAAAGACTTTCAGCTTATAAGGATAATAGAAGTTGACCGAAGGATAGCTATTGGTCGAGCCGGACTGAAAAGTTTGACTCGATCTGCCGCATCAACTCAGCCGCTGCTAGAAGTCAGGAAATCTGCTTCCGACTTACATTGATCCAATTGGTGCTTTAGACGAACCTTCAAGGCGCGGTCATCCATCGAGTTTAGCTCGTCGAAAGAGATTGGTTTCCCCACGACCATCGCAATTGGGTGACGCTGCGGAAACTTCGATTTTCTCGGAAGAACATCGATCGCACCCGCGATTGCCATTGGAACCAGTGCGGCTTTGGTCTTGCGCGCGATCGGCAAAAAACCCAGCTTAAGTTCTCCAATCTGTCCATCCACTGTTCTTGTTCCTTCCGGAAAAATCAGAACCATTTTTCCATCGTGAAGACGCTTCATCATTTCGCGCAGGCCAGCTAGTCCCCCCCGCTCGCGATCAATTTCAATTGCATCTAAGAGACGGATGAGAAAAGCAAACAGCGGTTGATGAAAAAGCGATTTACGGGCGATGTAGTTTAATCTCCCATTGAAAACTAGCCCCACCAATACCGGGTCCAGCATCGATTGGTGGGTGGAAAGGAAGATCGCATTGCCATCGGCTGGTAAGTGTTGCCGTCCCATCGCTCGAAAGCCGAAGACAACAATCACCAGCGTCCGTGAAGTATTTCGAACCCATCGATAAAACCAATCCTTCACTAGCTCGCTTAAGCCTTGATAGAGTCTCGCTCCGAACCAAGTTGATTTATCTGCTCTTGGCGACTTCACGAGTTACTCGACAATGCGTTGGCTTCCGAGGACAAATTCGAGTTATTTATGTGCGATTTGTCAGTAAAGGAGAGCCCTCGTCGTGCTTCCACAATCTCTACCAGTCGGTCCAAGGTTTCATCTTCTGTTAGACCATCACTGAAAACATAGATCGCGTCGGATGCCGCTCGAAGTGGCCCACAAGCTCGCGATGTGTCGTCTAAGTCGCGTTGATTCTGCTGTCGTAGAACGGAATCGAAGTCTGCCACGATTCCTTGTAGCTCAAGTTGCTTGACACGCCTTCTTGCACGTTCTTGCGGAGACGCGGTCAGATAGATCTTGCAAGGCGCGTTTGGGAATGCGACGGTGCCTTGATCTCTTCCTTCGGTTACAACATTTCGCTCCCCGGCCCAAACACGCTGTAACTCAACCAGGCGTGCTCTGATCACAGGATTGTCGGCAATAGGACGAATCGCAGTAGTCACTTCCGGTGACCTGATTCGATGGCTCACGTCGGCACCATCTAGCAGGACTGCGGCGTCTGAAAAATGGATATTTAGCGAAAGAGCGCATTGCGTGACAGCCGATGGGTCATCGATGGAAATGCCTCTTTCCAAACAGGCAAGCGTGACGCAACGATACATGGCTCCCGTATCAAGGAAGTCAAAACCGATACGAGAGGCTAGCAGTTTTGCGAGGTGTGATTTTCCTGCTCCGGCAGGTCCATCCATCGTAACAATCATAAATAACTTCTAGCTTCGGAGGAAATGTTTGCGATGGTTTGCCGAAAACCGTTCGATGGCGACTATCTTCTTGTCTATTGATTCTAGTACGGAAGGCGTTGGAGAGTCGCTATTGCCATATCGATAATTATAGAAAGTATCGATGATGGAATCTAAGGTGAGAAGTGGTTCTCCATCTTCCGAACGGTTTTTGAAATCGTTTTCTTGGAGCCATTTCTCTGACACTTTCGCGAACTCGAGGGGCGTTTGTGAGACCGATCGCTTGAGGCCAAGCCGGGATAGCGAAAGATTCAGTCGGAGAAAAAACAAAGGTAATACACGAGCCTGATTGCCGCCTGACTGATTTTCTTGACTTCGGAATCCCCTTGCGAAAAGGTTAAGTATTGGAGAGCGGAACTGTGCTGCGATGGCCAGCGTTGCCGCCAAGAACATCGCCATGAGACCACTCTTCCAGGAAAACCATTGATTCGTTTCAATAGAGACATTGTCCAAGTTTTGGGTCTGAAGTTGGAGAAACCTTCGCTCAAGCGACCGCAGAAAGACTCCGACAGAACCATTCCCAACCATTCCAAAGATGCTGGCTGCATCGGATTGTCGAGAGCTGTCCATCTGGATCACAAGATCTTCCCAAAGCTGCTCTACTGCTTGAAAGGCTTGTCCGCGTGAACTTTCGAGACTGCCACCCGCGTTGGATCCTTCTCCAGGCGGTGTTGGATCCAGCCGAATCCATGCTCCATCTTTTACCCATTTAGGTGCGTTAACGGTCGTGCTTGCGAGTTCGTTCTGCGCTATCCAAGCTTCTACCCACGCGTGGGCATGATTCTGCCGGACGACAAGAAACTTTCCAACATCGTTGTACTCAGGAGGTCGGAAGCCCAAGACGATGCGGCTAGGGATCCCCTGCGATCTCAACATCATGGCTAACGTCGCAGCAAAGAATTGACAGTGCCCAGTACGATGGCGGACAGCAAAGTCCTCGATCGGATCGACTCCATTGGTTCGATCTACGGAAGGAAGTAACGAGTATCTAAAATCGGGCGAGGTCGCAAGAAAATCTTCGAGCAGCAGTACCTTTTCCAAATCGCTCCGTTCACTCTTTTCTGCGAGTACCAAGTTACATAGTTCGATAAGCCCCGCGAACCGGTTTTTGTCAATTGTCGTAAGTCGTTGTCGATACATCGACCAGTCCGATCGCTTAATTGCATCTTCAGCGGAATCTAGGGAAACGGCATCGTCAACCAAAAACGGATTTTGTTTACCTTCGAAGTACGATCTCGTTTCAAATTCATACTTACGACGCTTCCTTATAGATCGCGCCTCAGGAGAATGGCTGACAAGACTCCAGTCACGCCGATTGTATCTCAAGTCCGAGACTGGATTGACGCCGAAAAACGGTGGTATGGAAAACTCTGCCTCATCTAACTGAGCTTGTTCGGTAACCGTGATCACGACTGGATCTGAAAACTGCTTCAGCTCGGGAGTAATGTCGAAAACACTCGGTAGTCTTTCGACAGACGAAGAATTGAAAGCCTCGTCGACTTGTGTGGAATGCCATCGACCTGTGCCGTCATAAGTGTCGGCGACAATGCCTCGAATATAAGGTGGCTCCACTGGCTGAAAGCTTCTCTTAGTCGTCAAATCGGTCATGGTGATACGCAGGGCGATATCCGAATTACTCATCAATTCGCCAACATCATCCAACGAAATTATTCCGGAAAAACCAACCAGTGGTTTGGCTCTACCAAGCCCTTCATAAGCACCCGTGTGAAGTCTTGGTAAAGCAAAAAAGTAAATTAATGCGAACATCGCGATGATTAAACCAACCGGCAAACCATCCGCCCATCCGAGCCGTACGAAATACCCAGAATAAGAAGGTGTGTTTTGCGATCTCAAGCCCATCAATCGGATACCACTAGATCGCCTAGCCCAGGATTGCTCTTGACCCAGCCAACGCAGCACATCGGGAATCCATCCAGCCGATTCCGGTGCACTCGTACCACCTTGCTGGATTGACGAATAGGTCGCCAGAGACATCATCGCGGAGCAACCCACAATCAGAACAGGTATCAACAGAATACCGAACAGGAGATTATCGTTGAGAAGCGACGCAACCACCATTTCAAGCATCAAAAAGATGCCCCAGTGATCGAAGATACGTTGGTCCTTCTTCTGAAACATTAATGGAATCTGTACATAAACAAGCAGGTTCGCTACCGAGTAGAGTTGATCAATTTGACGACCGTAAAAGAATTCGAAGATCGCCAGTCCCGCCCCGGATATCATCCCAATATAGGCAACATAACGATTCAATCGAAACCATCCGAGCCAATCCGTATTGACCAATGCAAGAACAACGACAATCGCTACCAAAATTGGAATTCGATTGGAACGTTGTCCCAATCCAACCAGGTACGCTAGCATCATGCTTAACGCAAAAAAATTAAGTGTTGTAACCCAGAGATGCTCAGGGATTTTTCGTGATTTTCTATCCAGCAACGATCTGCCCTCGCTCAAATAGATGCTTCCAAGTTTCTTCGTTGACATTTATCCATCGTAAATTTCGGAAGAACGAAGGATTGGGACTGATAGATACTGGTTGTGCAGCCGCTATCTGATTGTCCGAAGTTGTATTGGCAATTGCAGGGTCGGCTGCAACGAGCCAGTCGGGCTTGGATCGTATGCTAACAACCAAGATTGGCTCATTCATGCAATTGCGAAGGCTGACTGACTTGAGGTTATCCATTAACAAATCGTTTTTGTTCGGTGATGCCGTGGCAAGTCGATCAAGGACTGGGTTCAACTGGTGCGTGGATTTAATATCGAACAGAGGTGTGCCCTGCTGATCCAGTATGGATACGAAGGCATGCATGCGGTCTTTCTGAATGACATGAGAAATGAGCGTCGCAAACAACTCGACAGCCTGATCAACTAAATCAGTTTTGATTGTCCATTTCCCTTCGTGATGCAGATCTAATATCGTTACCATCGATTGCTTTTCGTCTCTCTCAAACTGACGAACCAGCAGCTCGTTTCGTTTCGCGGATGTTCGCCAGTGGATCCATCGATACGTGTCTCCAGGTCGATACGATCTGAGTCCGTAAAATTCGCCATCGCCACCGGACATAGCCGAAGCACGTCGCGTTTGACCGTGCTGAGGTATCCCAAGAGCTTTTCGCCAATCAGCATTCAACGTTCCAACCGTTGGGCGCACGATCATCGTTTGGCTACCACAACCCGACACGCGTCCACGCATAAGGGCTAATGGAAACCGAGTCGATAGCTCCATTTGCTGAAAGCGATAAGCACCACGACGAGGAGCAATACAGTTGTAGGAAGTCTCATTAGAATTCTGCGGAAGAAGTCTTGTTACGAGTAATGTAAGGCCTTGCCCAGGCTGCCAAAGACCACGAGAACTGGACTGTAACGCAAAATTTTCATGGATCATCAACAGCCAACTTGCCAGCCAGCGTCGAGGGTTCGTCACGGTCACCAGAACAACAAATGGCTTACGAGCTTCAACTCCATAAGGAACAAATCGTTGGGCCGAAAGACCTGCTAGGGTTGCTGACGCGATTCTCCACTGAATCAAAAGCATTGCGCTGAATGCGCCAGAAAGTAACACAAGAAGATTGACGTTCTGGAGAATCGCAGCCAACCAAACGAACATCAGCATGAAAACGAACTGGTAACCTTCGCGTGTCAGTCGAGTGGTTGGACGCGCATCCGACGCAACGCTATCGCCGTCTTTGATGCTTGAGGAATCTAGAGGAATCGTCGCCATGAAAAACTACCACTAAACAGGAACCTTCACTGCACTGATCATCTTTTTAACCGATGCTTCAACAAGCTTTCGATCACTACCGGCAGCAAACCCCTTTGGAAGCACTCTGTGGGCAATCACCGGAATCGCAAGAGATTTCACATCGTCCGGTGTAACAAACTTTCTGTTTTTCACTGTCGCTAACGACTGACACGCTCGATAGTAACTCAGCGCACCTCGAGTGCTCACACCGACTTGCAGCTCATTCGACTTTCTCGTTGCTTCGATGATGTCTTGCAGATAATCAAGAACGCTGGCTTCGAATTGGACCTTGCGAACCGATTGTTGTGCTAAGCGAACATCCGACAAACTGACGACGCTTTTCAGTTGGTCTACAGGCTCCCCTAAATTGTGAGAGGTTAAAACATCGCGTTCGGCTTCTCGTGATGGATATCCAACTTCGATTCGAATGAGGAATCGGTCTAGCTGGCTTTCAGGAAGCAAATAGGTCCCCTCAAACTCGAATGGATTTTGCGTGGCGATGACTAAGAAAGGATCTGGCATCGGATAGGTTTTGCCATCGATACTAGCTTGTCCTTCACTCATCGCTTCTAGCAGCGCACTTTGCGTTCGCGGTGGGGCACGATTGATTTCGTCAGCCAATACAACATTCGCAAAAATGGGACCCGCACTGAAAGAAAAAGTACCACTGGAAGCGTTGTAGATACTGCTCCCAACAATGTCACTTGGCAACAAATCAGGCGTGAACTGGATTCGTGAAAACTGGCCGTCGATACTCTTGGAAACCGCCTTTGCAGCAAGCGTCTTTCCTACTCCTGGAACGTCTTCCAATAAAACGTGCTCGTCCGAAAGCAACGCGACCAACATCATTTCAACCACGTCGTGTTTTCCTAGCACTACCGACTCGACATTTTTTAAAAGCCGCTCTAGAAAATCTTGCGTCGAATCGGCCATCCAGAAAACCTAAAACTAAGTGAACATCACATATTATGCAACGAGAAAATGGTCCCAGCGATACTCAGTGTACCCAGAACGCCCATCAAAGGAAGGGAACCAAGCCATTGGCTGGCTTCTCTCGCCGTTTATGATGAAAAACGGGGATTGTACTGGTAGCAGATGTTATGAGACATCTGAAAACATCAGCCTTTGACATTGTTTTCATCGACATCTGAATTCTTACGACTTGAGCTACCCAATTTTTGAGTTAGTCGACGCACTAGGGGCGAAAATCGATTCGTACCAACTCTTGCCCCCGTTGAACCAGAAGCGAGAAGCTATCGGCGCGATCGATTGTCGAGAGAAGTTCTTCGAAAGCTTTTCGCGAATCGACGCGTTGCTTATTGAGCAGCAGGATCAAATCATTTGGCTGAAGACCGCTTCGCTGAGCAAGCGATTTTGCGGTGATTTGATCCACAAACGGCGGCGTCTTCGCAAGTACATCCGGCAGCAAATTAAAACCAAGCGAGGTCGCTCGATGCGGTCGCTTGGAGGGAACAAGCTTATCGGTCGGAGTCGCAGAATTAGTTTTCCCCTCCAAAATCCTTCGTACTGTCCCGGTAACGACATCCATCGGCAACGCGTAGTTCAACCACATATTGCTCTGGTCATCACGCAACTCTTTACCAAGCATGCCTACCAAACGACCTTCCAAATCAACGATCGCTCCACCAGTCGCACCCGGATTATTCGTCATCACGTCCAGAACGAGAACACGACCCTGGTACAGTGTTTTCATCGTTCCACGCTTCGCCGAAAGAGGTGCGATCGCCATAACGACGCCTCTCTGAGCACTGACCGATTCATCACCCGTCGCAATTCCAAACAGATTGCTCAAGCCAAAAACGCGATCTCCCGGTGACGGAAGCGATGTCGCATCCAATGCAAAGTAAGACTTAGTTGGCTCTTTAATTTTCAGAACGGCTATCTCGGTCTGAGGATCAATCCCCACTAACTCGGCATCCGCCTTGAGCCCATCGGAAAGAATAACTCGTACCTTGGTTGAATCGAGTACCGTGCTCCAAGAGGTCGCAATATGACCTTCGTCGCTAATCAAAAAACCGCTTTGATAACTTTCCAGCCCTCGCATGCCACCCGCGCCATAAATCTTTACCATCTTCGGTTGAACTTGTGCAAGCAAGCTTACCAGAGGATCACCATAACCGACTGCAGTACTCGAGCGTACTGTTTTCGGATCAGCCGTTTTGACCGGAGTATCCGCAAGGGACTTTGCTGTCAGATTGATCAAAAAAAGTGCGAGAACTAGCGAGAGTCTTTTGAATTCAAACAATGTTAACGAGTTCATTTGGTCTCCGTTTCTTGAGATACGTTAAGTCGCTTGAAGTCGATGACCATCGGTGTAGTAAGTCCATAACTGGAGCGGATACGCTTAGGGATAGGCCTAGAAAATGGTTCGCCCGAAGGGGACTTGATCCCCTCGATGAGTGTCGTTTCGTAGTCATCAAAGTAGACTTCCAGCCGGTCCTGACGACTATCCGATTGGATTTCAATCAGGACAATTTTTTTGGTTTCCGGAGACGTATAAAAGAACGACTCAACTTCACCCGTCGTCACCTGCGTGAGATCCTGCCAAGCATCTAACCCAATGACCGGAGCCGTTCCAATGTAGGTGCACTCTCCCATCGCGCGTGGGCCAATCGAGTTCCATCGTTGCCAAAGCTCGATTGCAAGAGCAGGCCCGCTCAGACTTTGAGTGTCGATAATGTTTGCCCATCCGCGAACAGGATCAATGATCGAAGTATCGCTACCCAAGGTGAGCGAAAGCTGATTCGACTGCGACGTAAATTGAAACTGCGTTGATTCGCCTGCGACCGATCCCGACCATTCCCATTTCAATTCCCTCGGCCACCGAACATCGGAACGGGCCAACGTTCCCGACTGAGTCTCTCTCGCAAGTGTAACGCGGTCGACTTCTCGGCGATTAAAATAGTAGTTCCCAAAGCCTCGACGCGCCTCAAACAAGTCCTTCATCGAATCGACCAACTCTTTCGGCTTCGATTGCTCTCGAATCGATTCTTCAGCCGATTCTTCAGCGTCCGAATTGTTTGGGTTGTCCGTATCACCTGGTTTTTTATCACCGGGGTTTTTATCACTGGGGTTTTTCTTTTCTGGTTTTTTCTTTTCTGGTGGCTTTCCATCGGGAGTCGGAGGACCATCCAGGGGCTTACCCGTGATGATTTCGTCAAGTTCGGCTACCGTATGTAATGAGCCCAGCCGAACGTACGTGTCGACCGTGCCCTCGGCGTTTTTGAATCGTAATTTGAGCCGAGTCCACGAAGGAAAGATTCCAAGAATGTTCTTAAACTGATTGACTGATGTCACATCGCGGCCATCCAACGCGAGAACTTCATCGCCATAACGAAGTCCACGTCGATAAGCGTCGCTCGACTCGAGAATTTTTGAGACGATAACGCGACCTTTCTCATCCGATGCGACTGTAAATCCTAGCGTCGCATGGTCCACTACGCGTCCGCTTTTGAGATGCCCCAAAAACAGCATCGCTTGATTGATGGAAATCGCATAGCCAACACCGACATTGACTCGACCCCGCTTCTCGAAAGATCCACGACCGTTGATCCCAATCAAATCGCCGTTCCAATTATAAAGCGGACCACCAGAGTTGCCCGGATTGATCGCTGCGTCGGTTTGAATGCAGTCGGTGTACTCGAGAATTGTTCCCGAGGGATACTGGTAGCGATGAACACCGCTGACGATTCCCCAGGTTGTTGTTGGTTGAAGATTGGTTGCCAACACGAACGGGTTTCCGGAAGCGAAACACCACTGACCAACGCGTACTGTATCGCTGTCGATAATCGTTGCTGCTGGAAAATCATTTCGTCCCTCCATCTTCAGCAACGCCAAGTCGCCCGTAGGATCGATCCCCACGATTACCGCTTCGTGCATTTCACCGTTAGACAATCCGATTCGCATGCGATTTCCAAAGGGATCTGAGACGTGATAATTCGTCAGAACATAACCGTCCGGCGATATCACGACACCGCTTCCACCACCCTGACCATCCAGTCCAAAAACACCTACCGTCGATCGGCTTGCTTTTGCGATTGCCTGGATTCGATCGGCTTCGGCCTTTATTACGCTCTGCGGTGGCGAAGGTGGAGCCAGTACCGCTAAATCGTCGCCGAGACTGGAAACGCAAAGAAGGGTGACGCTGATGGTAAGCGTCGCAAGTGATATGTTTATCGCTAAGAGGTGCCGCCGCTGTACTGTTGGAAAGTTTAAACCCGTGGCTAGCGCCATCGGCTCAGGATTCATTTGCCTCGCATTCCACACAGCGTGTAGTGTTGTGCTGAGCATGCTACTAATGGGCAGCACAAGAAACTGCCAAACCGAGTTGCAGTATGTCCTGGATATAAATTTCTCTGGTATCGACATGATTTATGTGCTTACGCGGTCTGAACGAATATCGCTTTGATCACCATCGATTGTAGTCGATTCCTCGAAACAGGTCTCTACAGGTCTTTCCGGGACAATGCCCCGGTGAAGCTCTGCTACTTTGGATCGAAGACATTGTGCCATCGTTATTGGTTTAGTGTCTCGCATCAGGGCCACCAAAACATTGAATTGCTTCTGCCGCGTCGTTTGCCGTGAGAACACGCGACTTTCTTGTTGCTGGGTTAGTGCAATATCGTTTGAGTACGTCCGCATTCAAGCTTGCTAGTCCTCGATAGTTTTGCTTTACCACGTTCTTGATATGCCGCTGCTCTAAGGCGTCTAGTAACTGCCTTGCTCCATCTTCGGTGTACATTTGGCGGGCTTCGCCCATGCCGGTTGCGGAAATCTGCATCTTGGGAGCGTGGATTTGCAATAATCGTCCATTCTCAATCCATAGTCGCAGCCACCGATGAAAGAACAGCAGCAGCAACGCGCCGCAGTGAATCCCATCCGCATCGGGGTCGGTCAGTATCAAAACTCGATCAAATTTTCGGTTCGCCAGATCAACATTCTCGTCGAATCCAACACCAAGAGCTTCAATAAGCGTCTGATAGATCGCAAAGTTGAGGACCGCTTTGCGATTTGCTTTCCACGCGTTGAGCGGTTTGCCTTGCATAGGAAGTACCGACTGAAAGCGACCGTCGCAGACTCTCTGAACGGCAAGTGACGCCGATTCTCCTTCTACAATAAAGAGCTCGGTTCCCCCATCCTCGGGAGTCTCCTTCATCGCGTTTGTTGCGGCGTTACTCAATTATCTTCCTTATCCTATAATTACTTGCATCCAGTTGATAACACCTTAGCACGCCAGCAAACACGCGATAAGCCATGACGGACGATTCTACAGCTGACAATTCTACGACCGACAAGCTCACGTCGCCCATTTCCGATGAAGATATTGCAACTGCCTACCATGAAGCGGGCCATGCAATTGTCGCTGTTGCACTCGGGAAGCCAGTCGCAAAATTAACGATCGAGCGAAACAGTATGCGGCTCGGGCAATGCCAGATGAGTCATCGTCGCGGGCAACCTGTCAAAGATGAACTCGAAGTGCAATTGATGATCCTGCTAGGAGGTGTTGTCGCCGAAGCAAGGTACACCGGCGAATACAACTGGGACGGAGCCAGGCAAGACATGATCGGTATCCGCAGGCTATCGCGAGTCCGCGCTGGTAGCGACGCTCAAGCAGAACGCCTCCAGCAAAAAATGCTATCCAAAACAGATCATCTCCTCGATCAATCCGGCCACTGGGAATCGGTGGTTGCCATCGTCGAAGAGCTGAAAAAGACTAAGTCCCTCAGTGGTCGCGCAGTACAACATGTTTTTGATTCGATCATGGCACGAATCGATGCATGATCAAAGGATCAAAAATGAGATGACTGTACAACTCGAGGTACATGATTGATGGAACGACCGATGAATGAATTGAAGGACTGTCGCCATGGGCGTATGCTTTTCAACGTACATGATATTTACATTGGACGGTCGCTCGATCTTTATGGCGAATTCTCGGAGGGAGAGTGCGAAGTTTTTCGGCAGCTTATTCGAGTCGGATGGACCGTTCTAGAGCTTGGTGCCAATATTGGAACCCATACGGTCGCCCTCGCTAAGCTAGTTGGACCCAACGGACGAGTCATCGCGTTTGAACCGCAAAGAATTGTCTTTCAAAACCTGTGCGCGAATATCGCGTTGAATAGCATTCTCAACGTAGATTGCTATCTTCAGGCCGTCGGTGAAAACGTTGGATCTTTGATCGTTCCATCGTTGGACTACACAAAAGACAACAACTTTGGCGGACTGGGGCTAGGTGCATATACGCAAGGAGTTGCTGTTCCGGTTGTCACGGTAGATAGCCTTGAACTGAATGCTTGCCACTTCATCAAAATGGATATCGAAGGGATGGAGAGAGAAGCGATTCTGGGGGCTAAAAAGTCGATCGACCGATTCAAGCCAGTACTTTATTTGGAGAACGATCGCGAAGATCGATCAGCCGCGTTAATCACAACGCTACATGAACTCGGTTATGCCATGTATTGGCATGCACCACCGCTGTTCAACCCGAAAAACTTTTTCGCCAACGAGCAAAATATTTTTGGAGCTATTGTCTCCAAGAACATGCTATGTATCCACGCATCCATAGACCACAAAATCGACGCTCCCAGAGTAGAAATACCAAAGGGCGTGAATTGAATACAGTCAAAGACCGGTCGGATAAACCTGAGCCGATGGCGCTAGCCACGGGTGTCGACTAACCATTCGCTTACGCAGTCACGTCCACTAATGCGGCTAGCGCCGGCGGCTCAGGAACGTCTAGCGATATGACAAGATCATCTCTTCGATTGACTTGTCATCGAATGCTGCTTGGTCTATCTGATTCTGGAGGGCTTGAATCGCTTCTTTTTGGGCGTTGAGTTCGTTCTCTGTCGTTGTGCGAATCTGGCTTTCGGAATCAACAAGTTGCTTCAGTTCATCGATTTGTTTCTGAAGGCCGGCGATTTTTGTGACAATCGAAGTATAAGTCGCTTGCTTTGCGTCCGCCTCGGACTGGGACTTTGCTTTCGATGCAGCCAATTCCTGACTTTGGCTTTGAAGCGCAGTTCTTTTTTGCTTCCAACCATTCATCGCCGTGTCAAATGCGACTAGCGAGGATTTGTTTTTCTCCAACACTGCCGTTGCGGTTGCGAGTTGGCTTGCGGCTACATCTGTTTTTGCCTTCGACGCAGTGTAAGCTTCCGTCACCACTTTAAGCTTTGCTTGGATGTCCGTGATGGATGCTTGCTTTGTCACTTTTTGTGTTGCGAGATCAACACTCTGAGTGGCTAGCGTCTCGATCGACTTTTTTCGCAATGCTTGCTGCTGATCAGCAGAAGTGACAAGCGTTTGTTGATCGGTCACTTTTTTGATTAAGCTGTTTCGTTCGCTTTCAAGGGCAATTACGTCTGACTGAGCTTCTTTTGCAGCTGCGATTAACTTTGCTTTCTCATCAGCTAGTGCTTGGTCGGCGGCGATGGCTTGCTTGAGCTGGTTAATCAGAGCCGTATCTCGTTCGGAAGCGACTTTTTCTTGATTTGTTTGCGTTTGAATCGACTCGATCTTTGCAGTCACCGCAACGATCTCCGCCTCGACCTTGCTAAGTTCTGTTTGCATGGTTGTGACTTGAGCTTGTTTTGCATCCGAGTCACTCTTGGCTTGATCCGCCAGTTTTTTTGCTTCGCCAACACTTTGTTCAGCCGAGGCAATCATCATTTGGAGCGTAAGCGGATTCGATCGCAGTTGCTTCTCGTTCGTTGGTTTGGCTCGCTCCCAAACGCGGACGTTCCCGGCCCAATCGCCGGCGATAATATGTTTGCTATCGACCGATACTGCGACTTCCAATCCTTGTTCGGCAAGGGCTGGCATCGCACCGGCTGCGTTTCCTGAAACGTCCCAGACCTTGACTTGTTGGTCTTTACCGGTGGAGACGATCGTGCCGTCGTTGCATGAAGCAACCGCATTCACACCACCACCATGAGCGTCCCATGATTTAGTCGCTTTCCCCTCAACCATTTCCCAGAGTTTTATAGTCCCGTCCATTGATCCGCTAATTAGAGCCGACGAATCTGGTCGCCAAGCTAATGATCTAATTTCATTCTTATGACCAAGCAGATCCAAGTAGAATCGCCCAGTGTCTGTCTCCCAAACAAATAAACCGTTACTTCGGTCTCCTGTCGCTAGGAGCAGCCCATCTGGACTAAATCGAAGCGCGTAGATCCAATCTGTGTGCCGTTTCAACTCGTGAAGAAGTTGGCCGGTGGTTGTGTCGTAGATACGAACAATCTTTTGCGGTCCAGCTAACGCAATCTTGGAGTTGTCATCGCTGAGATCCGATGCAAGAACAATATCCAGTTCATCGCCGACCCGGGTGATACGACTTCCCGTCTTAATGTCATACAAAACTGCATAGCCCGACTGCGAGTGCTTGCCGCCACCGACTAGGACTGAACGACCGTCGCGACTGAAGGTTATCGAATGCGGCTCGCCCTCAGGAAAAGGAAGAACGCCCAGCAATTCGCCCGTCTCGGTGTGATAAAGAACGACTTGATTTTGGCCACCAACAGCAACCAAAGGTGACCACGGCGAAGCAGCCAACGCTGCAATCGATGCGGCACGTTCTGTGAACAGCGTCGTTTGCTTCAGAGCGGTTTCAGGCATCGGAGGTGCACCCTCAGGCCGACTCGCCGTAACGGTGCCCATCGCAGCTAAGTTCACCTTGGGCTTCTTGATCGTAGAGCCCGTGTTCTCGGGCATACCTTGTTCAATCCAACGCTTGATCAATGCAAGTTTTGGATCGGCAATTTTATCTTGATTGGGAGGCATCGTCGGTTGCTCGACATGCGCGGTCAACGCCCACAGTCGCGACGAATCGATATCACCTTCGATGAGGCATTCGCCGCCCGAGCCACCTGCGATGCATGCGACGTAACTGTCAAGCGCCAGGCCGCTCTTCTTGTCATTGGAGTTGTGACACGAGAGGCAGTGCTCGCGGAAAATCGGCTTGATATGGTCGTCGTAGGTAACCTTCTCAGGCAAAGCATCTCCAAGAGTCAATCGAGGAGATATTCCAAGTAAAACTACAAACGTCAAACAGAGGAAATAACGCATGGTTAGTTAGGCGGGGCAACTCAAGTTGGGATTAATGATTGAAAATAAACTCACGACTATTGAGCGCTGCCCAGAACGCATCTTCTAGTCCTTGCTGAACATTCGATGACTCAGCAACCAATTTCGCCAGCGAGGCTCGCTCTTGATCGGTTGGCTTTCGTGCAACGGTTCGAATAAAAATCTTGTCGAGCACTTGATTGGTATCGAGACCCTCTGCTAACCATTGTTTGACCAGGTTGCCCTGCGCAATTTTCCCGCCGGTGCTATCACCGTTTACGAGATGCAATGCTTGAGAGAGCGAGGGATCGGTGGAAGCTTCGCAGGCACAAACGGTCACTCGTGGCGAACGACCAAATGTTCTCAAGAAATAGTTGTTCGTCGAACCATCGGCGATCTGAACTGCACGAGCTCCAGTTGGAAGTCCCTTGAATTTATCCTTAGTTTGAGTGGCTTGTGAAATACAATCCATCATCGATTCGGCTGGAATACGTCGGACATAAGAGTGCGAGTAACTTCGGAGATCCGTTTCGTTCGAATCGTTCGTCGAAGAACTACGTTGATAAGTTTCCGAGTTGCAAATGTCTGCAACAAGTCGCTTGAAATCAAAGTCATAACTACGAAGTTTCTCTGCGAGGGCTTCAAGCAGTTCTGGATTGGAGGCAGGATTGCTGACACGGAAATCATCGACTGGTGACACAATGCCAACGCCTGTAAAGTGAGCCCAAACGCGATTGGCAACACTCGTTGCGAAGTAAGGATTATCGGGGCTAGTGATCCAATCAGCGACGACCGCACGGCGATCTTTGTCTTTAACATCAGGCGTTGTACTGCCAAGGAATTTTGGAGCTACGTTGGCACCGCCAATCGGGTGCTTGGTCTCGCCTCCGCCACTGTTGAAGACGATTGTTTGACGATAGTCCTCGCCTTGCTTGCGACCGATTTGCGAGAAGAACGCTGCGAACCCGTAATAATCATCCATTGTCCAGCGATCAAAAGGATGGTTATGGCACTGAGCACACTGTGTTCGTATACCCATGAAGACTTGGGCAACGTTCTCGGATAGCTTGAGCTTGTCCAATTCAACTTGGTAAAAGTTCGTTGCAGGATTGTCGAAGACACCGCCGTTGCTCC
>JANODQ010000415.1:0-4160 GCA_031412775.1 Pirellulaceae bacterium
AGCCACATCGACACGTTCGACTACAAACCCGCAATGATCGGGATGGATAATAAGACTGTTGAAGTCAAAACTTTCGGTCGTGGTGGTCATAAGAATGAAGGTCGGATCGTAGAGCCCCGATGGAAGTTTTCCCAGTACGGCGAATGTGGTAAATGGGTAAGTGACTTGTTTCCGAATGTGGCTCAACAGGTGGATGACATCGCATTTTTGCATTCGATGACTGCGGATTCACCGATCCATGGTTCTGCAATGCTGATGATGAATTCTGGGAAAATACTTTCTGGTTCACCTTCGATGGGGTCTTGGATCAACTATGGCTTGGGGTCTGAAAACGAGAACTTGCCCGGCTATGTCGTCATGCTGGACCCATCCGGCGGTCCGATTAGCGGCGCTAAGAATTGGTCTAGTGGTTACATGCCAGCCTCTTATGCTGGGACCGTGTTGCGAAGCAAAGGGGCACCCATCTTGGACCTTGCGACTCCTTCTGGAGTTTCCAGAGAACTGCAGCGAACGCTGATCGACGGAATAAATGAAGCAAACCAGAATCATGCTTTGTCTCGACTGAGCAACAGTGATCTGGCAGCCCGCATCGCAAGTTACGAACTGGCTTTTCAAATGCAGTCGTCTGCTCCGGAAGCGGTAGATCTCGGACAAGAAACGGCGGCTACTCTAAGTCTCTACGGAGCAGACTCGCCCAAGACGGAAGACTTCGGTAAGCGATGTGTCCTCGCGCGAAGATTGGTGGAACGTGGCGTGAGATTCATACAACTTTATTCAGGCGGCGCTCATAACGATGCTAACTGGGATGCTCACGGCGATCTCGAAAAGAACCACAACCTTCACGCCGGTGCAACAGACAAACCCATCGCCGGATTGCTCAAAGACTTGAAGCAACGAGGCCTTTTGGATTCAACGCTCGTCATCTGGGGTGGTGAGTTTGGTCGACAACCGACAGCCGAATATGCGAACGGATCAGGACGTGATCACAACGCCTATGGATTCACGATGTGGATGGCCGGAGGTGGCATTCGTGGCGGAACAAGTGTCGGGACAACCGATGAACTGGGAGGACAAGCTGTCGAAAGACCAATGCATGTTAAAAATCTTCATGCGACCGTCCTTCATCAAATGGGTCTTGACCCTAACCGTCTCTCTTACTTCTACAGCGGCTTGGATCAGAAACTAGTAGGCGTTGAACACATCTCACCTATTCATGAGATTGTAAGTTAGTTAGTAGTAGACATTGCATTTTGCATCAGAAGACCGCACCTTGCGGCAACTCTGTACAGAGAACGAAGATAAAAATCTTCGGCTCGACATAAACTCCTTGAGACCTCGTTTCCAAGGTGACAACAACGCTCGGTGGCTACAGAAGCTCAGTTATTTCTAAGCCTGATCTCCGGTATTTGCGACCGCATGACGAGCACTGATATTCATCACTATTTGGTTGTTCATCGGTGAACATCGTCAAGAGTTGTCCACATCGGCACACTGCACCGCGACTCTTCGCGGGCGATCCAAGAGCCAAATGAAACGGCGGTATGCTCTTGGTCACAATTGCCCCCATACCCACCATCGCCCAGCGGCCGATGACAAGATTGCTTCCGATGATGCAGCCGGCCCCAATGGTTGCACCTTCGCAGACCAAGGTCGATTCGGTGTGTTCATCGGGATCGCTGGAGCGGAGCGTTTTTAAATCCGGGGATGTCGCTCGAGGAAAACGATCGTTAGTAAAAATCGTTCCCGCTGAAATCATCACACCATCTTCCAGGGTGACTTTTGTGCAGACGTAAACAGACGAGTTAATCTTGCACCGATTACCGATGCGAACGCCGTAAGCGATCGTCGATTTTCCCCCGATGATGCATTGCTCGCCAATCGAGGTACTGTGTCGGATGTGGACATTATCCCATACCGAAGTTCCATCACCGATCTGAACATAGTCTTCGACGATCGCCGTCGGGTGAATGCGGGAGGCCATTGAAATTATGCCCGTGCAGGTGTTGATAAACTCTCGCGCATCGGATCGGCGGGTACAGCAACCCAGTCATCACGTCTTAACGATTCGTAAGCCGCCTCAATCGCGTCTACGGAACCGAGCGCATCTTCGGAAGTGATGAGCAGACTTTCGGTTCCTTGAATGGCTTTACAGAAGTTGTGAATCTGATCGGTGAAGGCTTGTACCTTGTTGTATCCCTTGCCGAAGATGGTCCATTCCTTATCCGCGTCGCGCTTGTATTTGGATTCACCCCAGCCAACCAAGGCCGTTCCCTCGGTCCCGTAGATACTGACGAACCATGGCGTTTGTTTGTTGATACTCCAAGACAAATCGACTGCAGCGAGAGTTCCCGTGACAGTCTTTGCATGAATCCGGACGGTATCTTCGACCGGAAGATTCTGAACACGTCGACCTTCCAGCGTTTGAATCGACTGAATCGGCCCTAAGAGGTAACGGATGATATCAACCGAGTGCGTTCCATTATCGATTAAGACGCCGCCGCCGCTAATTGCAGGATTACTGTTCCATCGACGGCTCATGTCGACATGTCCAGCAAATGTATTTTCAAAGAGCAGGATCTCGCCCAAGATACCAGAAGTGACTAATTGCTTGGCATAGATCATGTCGGCGACGTATCGAAACTTCGAAGCCATCGTAAAAATGGTTCCGCTTTCGTTTGCATGGCGAATCATTTCGACCGCCGCAGCACGACTGATAGCTACTGGCTTTTCACATAGCACATGAACTCCAGCACGAGCTAGCTTTTCGCATATGTCTGAGTGGGTAGATGGTGGCGTACAAACGATCGCTGCATCTGGCTTAATGTGCCCGAGCATTGATTCGACATCTTTGAAAGCCTGGCAGTGAGCAGACGCAGCCATCGATTGAGCCGCTTCCAAACGAACATCAACAGTCGCGATCAATTTTGCTTCTGTCGTCTGCAGAAAGGCCTGCAAGTGCGTCTGCGCGATGCCGCCGGTACCGATGATTGCGAAAGAAACTGGTTGAGGCGTCATGATAGAAAATCTTGATTTAAACTAGGCTTGAAGTAATCGATGAGCGGAACTGCGAATCACGTCGGCAATGTATTCGACGTGATGTTGTTGGTAACGCTCGCTCCACGGCAACACGAGTACTCGCGAGAGTGCCTCAAATGTGCCAGGGAATTTTTCGGGAGTGTAATCAACAGCCTCTGGGGCAGCATGTGTGAATGGGAAGCGGCTATTTCCAAAGGTGCGTTGGTCGCGGAAGATCTGACACTGGAAAGCGGGTTTTTGTATGTAACGTGGACCGCAGAAAACGCCTTGATCTTTCAAGAGCTTACCAAGTGCAACAGTCCCTCCTGGTATCACGGATGCATCAACATCCAAGCAGTACTTCCAATATGTGTGCTTGTTTCCTGGTCGAATTGTCGGGCAGTAAACGCCAGGGATGTCTTGAAGAAGTTGACTTATCAGGTCGGCCATTTCCGTTCGGTTACGGACGCTGGACTCCAGTTTATCTAGCTGTGCCAGTGCAACTGCGCTTGTCAATTCATTAGTGCGATAGTTGGGAGCCAAGAAGTAGTGATCCGGATTTGGATCGCCGTATCCCCAAGCCTTATTGATGAACAGGAACATTCGGCGTGCGAGATCAGGATCGTTCGACGTTACCATTCCCCCTTCGCCTGTTGTGATGTGCTTTCCTTGTTGAAGGCTAAAGCAACCAATATCCCCCAAGGAGCCGACAAGTTTGCCATGATGCTCGGCCATGAACGCTTGTGCGCAGTCTTCGATGATTGGAATTCCACGTGATGTTGCAAGCTGCACAATTTCGGTCATCTCGCATGGATTGCCAAAAAGATGTGTGACCATGATGGCTCGCGTACGCGGTGAGATACAGCGTTCGATCGTTTCCGCCGTGACGTTATAGGTACGAGGGTCAACATCGGCAAAGCGAGGAATAGCTCCTTGAAATAGAATCGCTGAAAGGGCTCCCATATCGGTAATAGATGTGGTGATGACTTCTTCACCTGGTTCAGGATTGATCGCAGCGACTGCCGTATGAAGAGCCGCCGACCCTGACGAACAAGCGTGAGAATGAAGGCTGTCCATACACTTGGCGAATCGAATTTCCAATTGCTTCGTGAACTCGCCTTTCGTCGCTGTCAGCGTTCCCGTTC
>JANODQ010000416.1:0-4419 GCA_031412775.1 Pirellulaceae bacterium
AGCTGTGCTGCGGACAAAGAGTCATAGAGCAATCCAACGTGAGGACCACCTTGCTGGCATGCAATCTTCTTACCTTTAAGGTCGTTCAAGTTCTTGATCCCGCTGCGACCAACGATGTGATCACCAGCACTCCATGAGAGCTGAAGTATGACTACTGGCTTTGTCCGAGGATCTGATCCCGTTACTTCGCTGGCGAGCCCCAGCATGTGCATGGTGCCTCGCAAGAACGGCGTTTTCCCCGTCATATAGTTGCGAACTTGGGCGATGAAGTCGTCGCCAGGGACGAGTTGCATATCCAGGCCCAGCTTATCAAAAGTAGAACCTTTCTTGGTTTTCATGTCGCCATTGGCAAGAAAAGTCGCAACGTCTCCGCCCCAAGTAAGATAAGGAACGGGTAGCACTCCCTTGGCGACCGGAGCCACTTGAACGGGGCCCACTAAAGTTTTGAACTTTTCTTGCGATTGAACCTGCCCAAAGAGGCTCGACCAGACCAGCGCAGCTAACACCAAACTGACGCGATTCCACATGTTGCTAAACCCTAAACACGAGAAAAAAAACCTGCCGAGCTCAAATTCTAGCAAGCTCCAAGCCTTTACGCATCCAAGCCAAGCCCAACAGTTCTATTCAGCAGTGCCCTGCCGACGCGATTTTGTCTCCACGGTCCAAAAAACTCAAGACCTAGCCAAATTCGACCCAACTTCTGCTTAGTTTTGGTCCCGAGTTTTGAATCTTCTGAACAGCAATCTGGACTTGTGAGCTATCTTATCGATCTCTAAAGTATTCAGCTTGAGACTGGACCACTTGGGTGTGGTCTCGTTTTTGGAGGATAGCCGAATGGTTAGGGACCTGATTCGAAATCAGGCGCCGGGAAACCGGTTGAGGGTTCGAATCCCTTGTCCTCCGCTGATGACCTTCTTGGCGTAGTCATTCGACACGCTATGACGAAGGGATGTAACGAGAGTCGCGTGTGCGTTGTTGGGCCGATAAGTAAATACAAATACTTACTTTTACGCTACTGAAGCCACTGGAGCACTCCGCCGATGGCGAAGAGCGAGACTCCAATAAGCCCAATTACAGTGACCAGAAAAGCTCGCGAATGGCGGTGAATGCCGTGAACGAGTGCGAGTCGCTCGACCAGTGCTTCTGCTTGCGTTAAATTTGCACCAGACTCTTCTCGGACCAGGTAGACAGCTTCTCGCCACTGTCCTGACTGAATCAGGTGGAGTGCTAGAGCGTTGGTATTTTGGTTGGTAACTGGATTCACGATTCCGAATGTTTTCATGGGAAAATAACGAATCCGCGTTTTGTTGAGACTAGGTAGACTCTACCATCACTATCGTCACGTCAATCACCGCCCCTCGTGTTTTATCGGCACGAAGGGCAGTCAAAAATTAATCAAGCTTCTCGTTTTGGCTGGATCGTCATTGGGAGGCAAAATCTTCCGCAAATAACGACACGTCTCGTTGATCGATAGTACTTTGATGTCTGTCGGCCGTTACCCATTGAGTTCTCACGTAGAAACGAGCCTTGCTTTTGATTCGCTTTTTGTGACGCGAATTCCCTGGGCGGTTTATACTGTTGGCGGTCTGTTTACTGCTGTGTACTTTCGGCAATGACAATTCGTCTTGATTGACGAATTAAGATTACTGAGCAATGAGATCTAGCGATGAAAGATGATTCTGTTTTGGATGAAATCCGTAAGCCCACCGATCCGAATGGTAATTTCCAGCAGTCTGCTACTCCCCCGAGTTCTGTGAAGCCAACGGCGGCCGATCTCGCGTGGAATCGGCTGCTGCGGAAGTTGGCGATTTGGGGCGGCTTTCTTCTTGTGATGTATATCGCTCGCGATTTTTTCTTTGCTGCTTTTATGACTTTTCTGATTTGCTATTACACGCTCGCTTTGGTTGGCTGGGGGATGGCGTTGTTGTCTCCTGACCGAGAGCGCCCCTGGCTTAGGCGACTGATGACGATAAGCATTTTCGTTTTGGTTCCCGTTGTTTTGCTTGGAGTTGGAATCTTGGTTTCACCGCATGTTGTCGCGCAGGGACAGAGGTTGAGCGGATGGTTGCGTTATGCAAGTCCAGAAACCGAAGCCGCACGCTTGCTCGAAGACTTTATGGGACGCAGCATGTTCACCTCCGAGTTTGGGCGACTTGGCTCTACGAGTTACCAACAAGGGCTTGAAGATTTTTATCAACGAGGCGAAAGGCATTCTCTGGAATACAATCGTTTCCCGAGTTTAGAAGCTTGGGTCGAAGGAAGTATCTTTAGGCCCTTTATAGACAACGAACGCGAAGACATCAGATCGTCAATGCTCAGTGAAGGCACAGGTAGTCAAGCACTCGCGGCATGGTTTACCACCCACAGGGCCCCAGAGCTTATTAGCGAGGCCAAACGAGAGATCTCCGAGAAAGGACGTACGGCGGAGGAAGTAACGCCATTGCTTCGCGCAGCTGCGACAAGCACACCTGAACAACTACTCAAGTTTATCTACCGAAATCCGACGGAGCTTGAAGCGTTAAGGCTGCAGTGGATCGACGAGACATTGGAAAACAAGTTCGATGTTGTTCAAGAGTCGCCAGAGTATACGGAACGATTGCGAGCAGCTTTCGAAACCCAGCGTCACTATTCATCCAATGCGATTCCATTTTCGTTCGACGAATACATGCTACTTACAACGGTGCGGCAGCAAGGCAGACGATCATTCGGTGAAGTCTTCGAGAAGTTACGTCCACCTCCCGCGGACGAAGACTCAGCTAGCAAGGACCGTCGCATGAGAGAAGACTTCGAAGCGGCTACAAAGCATGACTTGTTTCAGAAGTGGTGGAACTCCAATTCGGTCGCCAAGTTCATTCGGCATCATCTTCAAACGCTCGGCAATCCAGATGCGGCGTCAGGCTGGATCGAGCGCATTATCATTTCTTTGCTCAATGTACCTTTGGATCTTGCAACGGCTTTTACGCTTAGTCTTTTCATATGCATTGACTTCACGAATCTCAAGAAATCCATGCCCATGTTGCGAGAGACTTGGCTACGTGAAGTCTACGATGAAGTAGCGCCCGCCGCATCAGACATGGGGCATTTGATCGGCCGTTTCATGCAATTGCAGGGGATGATCGCACTCATCAGCGCAACATTGACTTCGATTGGCTTGTGGTTTCTTGGTGTCGAACACGTGATGGTTTTAGGTATTGCCACATTCTTGCTATGTCTGGTGCCGACGGTGGGTGGGATCTTTGCCGTCGTATTGATCGTTGTCTTTTCGCTCTTTCAGTACGGAGGAGGACTTGGGCTGGCGATTGAAGCAGGGTTATTTGCAACCTTCGTAAGCCTGATTGAAAGCTTCGTAACGAGCCCTCGAATATTGGGACAGAAAATGGACCTACATCCTGTTTTGTTAGTCACCGTTTTGCCGCTTGCCCAGTACTTTTTCGGGATATGGGGACTGATACTTGCGACGCCGGTTGCGGTGTATGTTTTGCATGTCCTTGTCCTGGAGCGAGGCTTGCCAGGAGCGATCGGTAACTCCAAAAAGAGCAAACCGGAAGTCTCGCCATCTGCGTCAACACTTTGATACAATGCGGATTATACAATTATATGGATTGAAAATTAAGCAAGCCAATTAAGTCAGCCAATTTACCAAGATAGAATGAAGCCATGATTGATAACCTAAACGAGACGCTCAAGGAAACGACCTACTCGGGATTAGCCCGCACGTTCCATCGACTTGGCTGGTTTGGTTTTTGGACTCAAGTCGTCGTTGGTGCGATTCCTGCCGTTTTGATGACGTACTTATTTTTATTTGCAGGGTCGCCAATGGGACCACGGGCAGGGTTTCGATTTGTTGAATTTCTCACGCTTGTAAGCCTAGCAGTCCTGCTTTTCACCACCATCTGGTCGTTTCGCTACACGCGTTTAGCCAAACGAATTACGACGCCCGAATTTCGACCCACAAACGACTTCTTAAGCCGAGCTGCTTGGACCGGTATTATTGCAAGCACGACCGGCGTCTTGATTTCCATTGTGGTAATGCTGATTGAAGTTGCTCACCTGCTTTTCTATTTTCTGTCGGTACCCCAAGCAGGCGTTCCTGTCATTCAGACGACCAACGGAAATAATTCAAGCTGGGTTTCCGCGGTCGATATGCTAAGTCTTATGGCGCTTACGCTCACCCTATTCGCCGAAGTAATCATCCTGGTTTTCAGTCTCTGGTTACTCTTTCGAGTCACTATTGTCGCTTCGAAATCTTACGAAGAAGCAACCGCGTAGTTGCCATCCCAGCCTAGAAGGTGATAGCTGCTGAGCATCTCACCGTGGGATTACCGTGGGATGGCAACTACGCGGTTGCTTCTTCGTAAGATTTCGAAGCGACAATAGTGACTCGAAAGAGTAACCAGAGACTGAAAACCAGGATGATTA
>JANODQ010000417.1:0-10249 GCA_031412775.1 Pirellulaceae bacterium
CCGTAGTTGATGGTGAGAGGTATGCTAGAGTGGGCTGATGAAAAGGGAAATTTTACTGAGCCGTAGCCTCGGGTGGCGAATGGTAAATTGTGCAAAATCGAAACCCGTGGCCCGCGCCACCGGCTCAGGCTTTCTCAGCCCGAGGCTAAAGCGTAGGCCCGTTTTGGCAGAACGAGATGGTGGGTGAGCCTTGGAAGCAACATTCTATATCGTGCCCATACAGACGGGGGCGATCTTGATAAGAGCTTTTATAAAGCAAACCTTCGCTCGTGTCTTCGAAGGTGAATCGATGGGGAGATGGGTCAGGTTTACATTGGATCGGCTTGGGAAGCATCGCCGAATCCTCGAGCGATGGGAGGTTCACATTCCAAAACCCAACAGGCTGAGCACGATTCGACTTGCCTACTTCAGGTGCAGCGTTTTGTTTTTCGGCGTTTTGTTTTTCCGACATTTGATTTTGTTCGGAGATGATTTGCGAAGCGACCGACCAAGCTCGCGCGGCGCTCGTTGGCCATGAGACTTGAACGCGTGGGCTGCGATATTGTGAGAGGGCGATTGCGTGATAGCCAAGCCAAGCTCCTTCGCGAGCCGCTCCGCAAGTGCCACTGATCATGATGTCCAGACCAAGATTGCCTCCATGATTGACACCTGAAAAGATCCAATCCGGCTTCAATCCGAGATGGCGGATCGCAACTCGAACACAATCCGCAGGCCAACCGTCGATCGCGTACTGCTCCGGTGCAACGTTTTGTATTTGTATGGGTGCATACGTGTTGACGGTGTGTCCGCAACAACTGCGACCATCGATAGGAGCCACAATCGTGACACGTGAGACCATCGGTTGCGAGCGAACGAATTCAGCTAACGATTGCAATCCTTCGGCTTGGATGCCGTCGTCGTTCGTGAGAAGCAGATGCATAATAAAATTCTGAATGGCGAGTTTTTGAGTAAGGCCTCGAAAGTCGGCAGTCGGAGTTGGGCAAAGATAGGAAGCTCGACAATTGCCGCTCAAGCAACTTCTTTACAAGCGACAGTTGCTGATCGGGGTTTCCAAGATTGCTGATGCGCCGATGTTTTCGAGTTGTTCCATGACGCTGATGACTTCTTTGCGGCGGACCATGCATCGGACCGAGCACCAAGCGGGATCCTCTAAGGCGCTTACGGTTGGCGAATTAAATCCTGGTGTGATTTGTTCAGCGGCGGCCAGTTTTGTTCGTGGAACGTTGTATTCTAGTAGCGAGTAATCACGAGCAATGACGACTCCCTCTAAACGCCGAACAATTCTATCTGCAGTGGCGGTGTCTTTGCATTGTGGGTTTTGAATCAGCACGGTTTCATATTGGCCGATCTCTGTCAGTATCTTCATCCGGTTGGCAGCGAGAGTGCTTCCGGTTTCGACAAGGTCAACGATCGCATCGGCGACTCCTAGCGAGATCATGACTTCGACCGATCCGTGCAATTGCACAAGCCTCACGGACGCATCGTTTTTGGCTAAGTATTTTCGTGTAGTATTTGGGAAGCTTGTCGCGACGCGTTTGCCGTCCAGTTGAGCCGGATCGGTAACTTCGGAGTCGGCGGGAATGCAAACGGCGAGTCGGCACCGTCCAACCCCCAGCGGCAGCCTTACAAGAACATCTGCTTCGGATTCTTCCAGCAGGTCACTCCCGGTAATCCCCAAGTCGATTGCTCCTTCGGCACAGAGCACCGGAATGTCGTCAGTTCGCAAAAAGGTGATTTCGGCAGGAAGTCCACTTACGCGAGCGAAAAGGGAGCGATCTTGCCGACGAAATTGAAGTCCGGCTTGCTGCAAGAGTTCGCAAGCCAGTTCGCTGAGGCGGCCTTTGCTGGGGATTCCAATTCTAAGAATGTTGGTGGGTTGCTGGGTCATCAGGATTTTCCTTCTATCTTTCTAGATTTCTTTTCATCGAGCCCCGAGACGCCCTCGCGACGTTCTAGTTCCCGCCGGAGTTGCTCGACAGTAACGCCATGGCTACCCAGTAAGACCCAAAGGTGATAGATCACGTCGCACGCCTCGTAGACCAAGTGCGAGTGAGCCTTTTCGCTCACGTCATCGGGTCCGCCGGCGAGTTTGTGGGAATCGCATTCGGAAGCCGCGAGAACTGTTTCCAGCGTTTCCTCAAGGATTTTCGCCCCCATTTTCGCTGGACCACCCTGAATGAGCTTTGTCGTGTAGGAGCCTTCAGGGAGCAATTGAGCTCGCTGGTGTACTTGAACCATCAGCTTGTCGAAAATGTCACCAGGAGTCATGTGAAGCGGACGGTTGTTTGCTCGGGTAATTGGTATGCGATTACTTTACAATGGCGTATTAGACTCGTCACTATAAATGAGAGACCGTTATCCATAAACGGGAGATTCGCAGATTAATCTGTCGAGCTTGCTGGGTCGGCGGGAGTTTTTGGCGGGAGTTTTGGATCGGTTATGACAATGAATATGTTCGAACAAAATGTCTCTCAGGACTGGTTTAGGCAACCGCTGCTTGACGCGTGGTATCTGTCCGGACCAACCGCGTCCGGGAAAACCCAGGTGGCAATTCCCCTGGCAAAAGCCTTGAATGCTGAAGTCATTTCGCTTGATTCGATGGCAGTTTACCGAGGCATGGACATAGGGACGGCCAAGCCAACCGGCGATATTTTGGGGGAAATTCCTCATCATTTGATCGACGTGGTGGAGCCAACCGAGGATTACAGCGTCTCTCAATTCGTCATCGACGCGCATCGTTGTGCCGACGAGATTAAGAGTCGTGGTCGTCAAGTTTTGTTCGTTGGTGGGACTCCGCTTTACCTAAAAACGCTTTTACGCGGGATGTTTTTAGGACCTCCAGCCGACTGGGATTTTCGAGCCGCAGTGCAAAAAGACGTGCAAGAATTCGGTTTGGAGGCTCTGCGTGGTCGTTTAATGCACGTAGATCCTTTGTCCGCGCATAAAATTTTGCCTCATGACGAGCGGAGAATGACACGGGCTCTCGAGGTAGCGATGCTGACCGGTAGACCGCTGAGTCACTGGCAAACTCAGTTTGAAAGGATAGGCGACAAGCACTGTAATCGGGTTTTTGTGCTGGGTTGGGATCGTAGCGCCCTTCACCAGAGAGTGAAGGAAAGAGTCGAAAAGATGTTCAAGGCGGGACTATTGGACGAAGTCAAAGGGCTTTTGGCCAAACACCAAACGCTTGGAAGAACCGCAATGCAAGCCGTAGGTTACAAGGAGCCGATCGAGTACTTGAGCGGGAAAGCAACCCTGCCCGACACGATCGAACGAGTTTTGATTCACACTCGGCAGTTTGTTAGAAGGCAGGAAATTTGGTTTCGTTCGATCAAGGAAATCAAACGGATCCCGATCTCAGAGTCCTGTAACCTTCAAGATGCGACTCGCTACATCTTGGAAATAGCTGCCATTGCCTAACTCGCCCGTAGGATGTGACCACAGTTCCCTCCCAAAGCTGGGTCCCGTTCGAAAATTTCGCTCGGGATAATGGTCGCAAGCTACATCAAGCTGGATATTTGGGATTCTACTCCCACCATCGAAAAGAAAATTTCAAATCATCTCCTTCACAGGGCATATTTCGACTTGAAAGGTTATGGGCCCTACGGTTATAGTTCCCGATCCCCGTCAGGATGTCTCGGTGAAAAATTCAGTTCGCTGTAATTGTTTGATGTGGGAATCGCTTCCGAAAGCCAAAGTGGCGGAATGGCAGACGCGCTGGACTCAAAATCCTGTGTCCTTAACGGACGTGTGGGTTCGACTCCCACCTTTGGTACTGTAATTATCCTATCCAATCTTGTTTGGTTGCAATTGATTTATGCCGACAATTAATCAGCTCGTTCGTCGAAATCGTGTCGTTCAAAAGACGGTAACGAAAAGCCCTGTTTTGGAAAAATGCCCTCAAAAGCAAGGTGTTTGCCTACTCGTGAGGACGATGACCCCGAAGAAGCCCAACTCGGCTCTTCGAAAGATTTCCCGGGTGCGATTGAGCAATGGAAAAGAAGTTACCGTTTACATTCCTGGCGAAGGTCACAACCTCCAAGAACACTCGATCGTTTTGATTCAGGGTGGTCGAGTTCGAGATTTGCCTGGGGTTCGTTACAAAGTCGTTCGCGGATCTCGGGATACACTGGGCGTAACCGGTCGCAAGCAGTCACGCAGCCGATATGGTGCAAAGAAGGCCTAGTGATTTCAGGCTTTCGGTCCCCGTTTTCAAAAGTTTTTAAACAGTCAGCAACACACCGGATTTTAAAGTAGTTCGCTTCCATGGGTAAAATTACTGCTTCTCGCACTTCCCTCAAACCAGATCCTCGATTCAATTCGCTACTGGCTTCGAAGTTCATTAATTGCCTGATGTACGATGGCAAGAAGACCACGGCACAGGGTGTTTTTTACAACGCTCTGTCTGAAATTGGCGAAAAGGTAAAAGATCGACCAGCGATCGAAATTTTCGAGCAAGCCATCGAAAATGTGAAGCCATATATCGAAGTTCGTTCAAAGCGAGTCGGTGGTGCTTCTTATCAAGTGCCAATGCAAGTCAATCGAGCTCGTCAGCAATCGTTGGCTTTCCGATGGATCCTTGCTGCCGTCCGCGACAAGAAGGGTCGAGCGATGCACCTCAAGCTATCTGATGAACTTCTTGCGGCGTATCGGAAGGAAGGCGCTGCAATCACCAAGCGCGAAAACACCCACCGAATGGCTGACGCTAACAAGGCGTTCGCTCACTTCGCTTGGTAGTGAGTTTCGAATAAACCTACCAAGAATGAATTCAAAATGCCCGGGATCTTCCGGGCATTTTTTATTGATGGATCGGTTTATAAATTTTTGTCAGTATGAATAAAATCGTAGCAGATGTTGTAAGACATCTGAAAACATCAGGATTTAGGATTATTTCCAGCGATATCTGACTCGTTGGTACTTTGCTCACGAAGCAAGAGAGTGTCCGTAGTTTGGGACCATCGTCCCAAACGGAAATGCAGACGGGACAGTGGTGGGGTGATGAAAAGGGCATTTTTCCTGAGCCGTAGGCGCTAGCCTCGGGTGCTATCCGGCAAATTGCGGCGAAATCGAAACCCGTGGTTATCGCCATCGGCTCAGATTCCATGACCCCACGTAAATGGTCCCATCGTACGTGTTTTGGGACTTTAGTAGATGAGCCCGGCTCGGAGTACGAGGCTTGAGTCGACGTCCAGATTGTCTTGAGGTCTTACTCGGTAGATTACCTCGCGATTAAATGCATAGCCGGCTTCGAAGAACGAACATCGCTGCCCAAGTCGAAGCGCTTCATTGCGACCCCATTCCAATCCCAGGCAGACTCGAATGTCGTTCAGGTCGACATCGTCGCTACTTCCGTCGGCTCGCTGTATAGTCCACGCGCCTCCGCCGTAGTAACCTGTGACGTACCACCAACAATCTTTATTGCCAATTGTGGACAGATAGTGGGCCAATTTGGGTTCGGGGAAGAAGATGTCGAAGCGCGTATCGGGATTAGGAGTCCACAGAATGCCCGCTGCAGGAAGAAGCTTGATGCGATTTCTATCCAACCAGTAGGCGCCAATGCGAGCAGTGGCGTTGGGGGTGAGTCGTGCTCGACCGATAATTTTGCCGGGGATGCGGAGGCTGTCTGAGTTGAAGGTCTCAAAGTCGGTGAAGACGCCAATTCGGATCCCTGTTTCCAAGCCGAATGTTTGAGCAGGGTTCGTCTCCCACCCAAAATCCATGAAGGCACTGTAAGCCGATCCCGGAAGGTCTGCTGCCCCATTTCTTGGCCCATCCCAAAGATGAATTGCAAAGGATGGAGCCATGTACAGCGGCTGCGTTGATCCAAAGAATCGCGGTATTTGAAAGAGGAACGAGACTTCGCTGTCGTTCGTTTCTAGAGCAGTCGGATCGTTGTTGCCACTGATCCAGGATTGCCGAAAGCGAGGTGTCACAAAAAACCGACTCGTGTAGCCGATCGGATCTTGAGTAAAACTATTGTTCATCATCGGTCCCGTTGGAGTTTGCCACGTGTTCGGGTTCCAGACTGTTGGCTGTTGGCCGGGCTGAACGAAATAGGGCTGCCCCATTGGTATACCCGATTGTGGTACACCCGATTGCATCTGCGTCGGAGTTCCAAAACCGCCAGGGAACAAGGTCGGTGGTTGGGCATTAGGATAAACCGACGGTGGATAAGTGTTCGAGAAAACGGGCGAAGAGGTCGGAAACGCTCCAGATGGAACCGCCCCAACCGGATAACCCGTTGGATATCCGTAGGGCGAAGGAGCCGAAGCATAGGGCTGCGGCTGAGTTGTCCCAAAAAGATTTCCAAGCCCCCAAAGGTTGTTCGGCGACGGGTAGGTTGGGTTGCCGGGTTGACCAGGATAGGGTTGCCCTGTGTATGGCTGCCCTGTGAATGGCTGCGCGTACGGTTGAGTGGGAAAGGCTTGCCCTGGAAAAGGTTGACCGGGGGAGGGGGAGGCGTTGAAAGGCTGCGTGGGTGGTGCACCGCTGAATGTCGGTGGAAGCAGGGGCGAGCTATTGGGACGAATCGAAACGCCCGGGCTGGCCGCACCCGTGTTGGAAGGCATGATTGGCGAAATGGACGGTGCACCAAAGGTTGACGTGCCGGTAGATAAATTGCTTGGCGGTGGCGGCCAACCTGACGTGCCTGAGCCAGGCGGAAAAACACCTGTCGTCGGGGGTGCTGTGTTCCAAGGGTTGCTCGTATTCAATGAGCCTGGAGCAGCTCCTCCACTGCTTGACGGAAACTGGACTTGCTGACCAATCACACAAGAAATGCCAAAAAATGTAAGCACAAAAGCCGCAAACACGAACCGGAACGGTTCTAGTCGAGGCGCGGTGTTCCACCAGCGAAGGCTTTTAAGATTCGATATTTGTTGTGCCATAATTAAAGGAGCTTCCCTAACCCCTTGGAGATAGCCGGCGACCCGTGGAAGGGTCAACGGGAACTTTAGTAATTCTGCGTAGAAAACCGAAAGTGACAAAGATTCCGCGCACAGCCGACAGTTCTAATTTTGCCCAGGCCACCGAATCCCGCTAACTTGTTGCATCTTAGCGATTGGGTGACTATCCTTGAGAGGTGGAGTTTCGTGTCCGAAATTTCGCCATTACATCTACCCCGTAAACTCACCTCTCAGAGGCAATTCCATGGCTCGTCATGCCGTGTCGCGTCAGTTTTTTCATTCTGCTTTGATGACTGCAGGCTTAGTTGCTGTTTGCGGTTTCACGGGCTCTGCGTTTGGGCAAGGCGGCGGCGGCGGCGGTGGTGGTGGCACTGCTTCGGCTTTAGCTGGTGTTGCCGGTATTGATATCAATCCCGATGGAGTTCTGAGCCTCCGCGAGTTTGATCCTCGGCTTGCAAAGGCTCAGCGGGACGCAGCATTACAAGGACGCGGCAAAGGGGACGTGAAGACGAGTACTCTTCGCAAAGTGTCCCTCCAGCGTCTTGAAAAAGAGGTCAAGCGACGAATCGATGCTGGCATTGCTTTGGACAACGAAATTGAAACCGTAGCTGGCCTGACACGCGTCCAATACGTTATCTACCTGCCCGGTTCGCAAGACATTGTTGTCGCGGGTCCTGCTGAAGAAACAATCCAAGACGACATGGGGCGTAACGTTGGATTGCTTTCGGGCCGTCCAGCCATTCGTATTGACGATTTGGCGCTGGCCCTTCGAACCTTTGGACCCGGTAACGAGAAGACCGACTGGATCAGTTGCTCGATCGACCCAACGCCAGAGGGGCTGGCTCGCATGCAAGCCTTCCACGGCTCGATTGGTTCTATCACAGCCAATGCAAATGTTGTAGCAATCGCCAATGGCATGAAGAACGCACTTGGACTACAAACTGTCTCAATTCATGGTATCCCAGCCTCGACACGTTTCGCTCAAACTCTTGTCGAAGCTGATTATCGCATGAAGATGATCGGTATCGGTCTGGAAGTTCCTGCGATTCCACTCAAGAGCTGGGTAGCACGAGCCAATCCAAGCAGCGGTTCGGCCAACTCGATGCAACGATGGTACTTCATGGCTGATTACAGCGGTGTCAAAGTAAGTCCTGATTCGACTGTCTTGAAGCTTGAAGGCCAAGGCGTCAAGCTTGTTGGCGAAGATGAACGCGTTGATCGAGCGGGTCAACGTTCCAAATCGACCAAAGGCGGCGATGCAGCAAGCAAAGCATTCACCAAAGAGTTCACCGAGAAGTTTGAAAAGCTCGCAGATGTCACTCCCGTGTTCTACGACATGCGTAACATGTTCGACCTGAGTGTGTGTGCGGCCTTCATTCAGCAACAAGACCTATACCGAAAAGCAAATTGGGCTCTCAGTTGCTTCGGTGATGAAAAGCAATTCGGTATCGAAGTTGCGCAAACGCCTTCGAATGTCGAGACCGCAGTGAACGCGATTTGGAGAGGCTCGAGACTTCTCACTCCGATTGGCGGAGGTGTTCATATCTCGGCTCGTAAGCTTGCATCCAGCGAATCCACGCAAGCCGATTCGGGATTAGTTGAAGATCAAAAATCGGCTGCCGCTCCTGCTGATCTAGCCGCGAATCAATGGTGGTGGGATTAGTCATTTTCGTTTGAAGTTGCCAAGTCAGTAGGGTTCGCCTGCCGGGCGAATCCCAGTATCCTTCAGTAGGGTTCGCCTGCCGGGCGAATCCCAGCATCCTTTATAATCCCTTGGTGCCGCTCGGCAAGCGGCACCTACTTGGTTTCGGACGCCGGGCACAGGCACATTAATTCAGGCACATTAATTCAGGCACATTAATCTCGGGCAGGGATGAGTTTTCTTTCAACCAACATCGCGATTAGTTTGTCGACGCATTCGTCGTAACTCAGCTCGCCAGTATCCAGTACAAGGTCCGCGTTGTCGGGAACTTCATAGTTGGCCAGAACGGCAGTAAAGTCTGGTAGCAAGCCTTGTTCGGCTTTGGCGTAAAGACCCTTTGCATCACGTTTTCTTCGGACTTGCTCGGAAGCTTTGATGTAGATGGTGATAAACTTGTCGGTTCCAACTACGTCAGAGACGCGTTGTCGAATCGACTGACTTGGCGCTACGAAGGCCGCTAAGCAAAGTAGTCCCTGGTCGTTCAAAAGCTTCGCCAAGTAAGCCGAGCGACGCAGGTTCTCGCTGCGATCTTCGACGGAGTATCCCAAATCTTGATTGATACCACGCCGAATTTGTTCGCCGTCGATCACCGCAACAGCTCGACCTTGTTCGAACAATCGGCGTTCTAGGGCAATGGCAATTTCGCTCTTACCGCAACCACTCAGTCCAGTGAGAAGAAGAGTGGCTGGTTGTTGACCATAGCGTGCGGCTCGTTCGGTCGAGGTAACCGCGGTGACGCCATCGCTCTCACCAACGACGGTCGGTTCGACAGACTCCCACGCGGCGACCTTCGCGCCCTTAGCGACGTCTCGGTCTGTAATCATTCCCGCGCCGACCGTGATGTTCGTGATTCTATCGATGATGATGAACGCACCGGTCGACTTATTGCGACGATAAGAATCAAAAAACATCGGTTGGTTGATCGTCACCGCGCAACGACCAATCTCGTTAAGTTGCAAGTCGGGTGCAGGCGAGCGATGCAAAGTATTTACATCCACCCGATATCGCAGCGAATCCACTTGCCCGATTGCGGATAGAGAGGTTTGCTTAAACAGATAAGTCTTACCCGGTACTAAACCTTCTGAAGCCATCCAGACAATGGTTGCATCAAACTGTTGCGAGATCTTAGGGACGTTTCCGGGGCGCACGATCATATCACCGCGACTGCAATCGACTTCGTCCTCAAGAACTAGCGTCACACTTTGAAGAGCAAATGCTTCTTCCAGGTCTCCGTCATGGGTAACGATGCGTTTAACTTTTGTGGTCCGCTTCGATGGCAGGATCATTACTTCGTCACCAACGCGGATGATCCCCGAACCGATGGTCCCGCAGAATCCTCGGAAGTCCAAATTGGGTCGGCTGACAAGCTGTACTGGAAATCGCAAATCTTCTAGGTTGCGATCGGAACCGATGTAAACTGATTCCAAGAAGTTCATCAGCGTGGATCCACGGTACCACGGCATGTGGGGGCTAGGGTCCACCACATTGTCGCCATTGAGAGCGGATATCGGGATAAAGTGGACGTCGGGTAGATCCAATCGCGATGCGAAAGATCGATATTCGTTGCAGATTTCTTCGAATCGAGCTTCGCTGAATCCAACTAAATCCATCTTGTTAACGGTCACTACTATGTGACGAATAC
>JANODQ010000418.1:0-1550 GCA_031412775.1 Pirellulaceae bacterium
GACCTGGATAAATCGGATACCGCGAGTGTAAGACGCTGCAGCAAACCCTGCGAGATCACCGATAACACCACCACCGATTGCAATCATGACACTAGCGCGATCGGTCTTTTCACGAAGGAGAAACTCCCAAATCCGTGCTAACTCCGCAATCGACTTGGACTGCTCGCCGCTCGGGATGACTAAAAGAGACGCTCGAGTGCCCGCCGACTGAAGTTTGTATTGAATGGGATTGGCATAAAGTGCTGCGATCGAACCATCGGCAACGATCACAACGTGAGAGCAACGACCTAGCTCACCAAGAACCGCGAGCAATGAGTTCTCGAAACCTTTATTCAAGCTCTCTTTGTTTGTTTTGCTGGATGAAGCGCCGCATAGGTGGATCAGGTATGACCGCTCAGCAAGACTAACCGGGATTACCTCGGAAGCATCTGCCAAATGCTGTTTCAAACTCATGAGCGGCCTATAAATCTCAACGAAAACTTTAATATACTAGCGACGCCACTTGGGTGCTTCAACATTTGCAAGAATCACAGCGAGTACGACGCCCGTGAGCAGTCCGCCTAAGTGAGCCAAATTTGCGATCGCGCCGACCGAATTGGTAAACCCGAGCAACAGCCATCCTAGCATAATCGCTACTGAAGTATTGGAGAGAACGATTCCCATATCTGGCCTCAACAGCGACTTGATCCAGAGGTAGGCAAACACACCGTAGACGACGCCAGATAAACCTCCGAAGAGGTGATATCCCATCAATTTTTCCGGCATCAGTCCTTGAAACAGATTCGACAGCACAGCCATAACTAGCACCATCCACGCGAAACGAACACTGCCTTCAATCCGCTCGACGATTCTTCCCAGTTGTGCAAGTGCGAGCACATTAAACAAAAGGTGAAAGGTGAATCCGTGCAAAAAAATTGGAGTCACTGCTCGCCAGAGCTCGCCTTTGTTTAGACTGGCTCGTGGGTCTTTGGTTGCGGCAAAGTCGGACGCTCGAACGAAAGTCAGCTCGTTGTACATCATGGTACCGAATTGATTTCGGGGTTGCGGATTCATGAAATCTGTAGTGAAACTAACAATTGAAGCGATTACTAAGAGAGTCATCGTGATGGGTGGAATCCCACCGGAGACAATATTGCTACCGGGTATATTTCGGAAAATGTTTTTTCCGGAACGGATGTTCTTGGCGGCGGCTTGTTGCTTAAGCTTTTGATCTTTCAGGATTTTCTGAGCTTCAGCGACTGCATCAACATACTTGGGTGAGTTCGGTGCATCGAGAAACTGAGCCATTTCCAGTTTGGCTTCGTCAACGCGATCTTCGTCTCGCGTCCAGATGTCCCAAATGCCTTCTTTCTCGCCAGCTTCGACGTGAGTAGAAATAGACTTTACCAGCAAGTAGGCGGCCATGGATTCCGCTTTCTCCTTGCCTTCGATGGACGCAAGCAATCTCATTCGGCTAATCTGCTCAACATTCTTTTATATGATTCGTTGATAAAACCAAGACTACCGTCAATAGGTCGGTTTGCCTGTGGACTGATGAAATGGGCATTTTT
>JANODQ010000419.1:0-3799 GCA_031412775.1 Pirellulaceae bacterium
CCACACCATTAAAAAGCATCTGAATTTCACTTGCAGCTAACCCAACTTGATTTCCAATTTCAATCTTATCAACGACTATCCTGTCGTCGCCAACATCGGGAGTTGCCCTAAATGCATTCCATGAAGTCGGTGCCGAGCCGAAACGAATGTATGGGTGTTTCGATAGACCGCGTTTGAGAAACTTTCTATCGGACTCCCAATCTCGGAAGATCGCCGAAGCTCGTTCAGCTGACTCTCGCTCTTTGGGACCAGTTGCAACCAACTGATCGTAAAGTCGCTGCATGGTCTCGTCGAACGATTCGTCGGACTGGACTTGCATCGCGAGGATTGGGCTGAGTCGGACAGTTGAGTTACAGAGGGATCTTAGGTGCTCGATGAATTTTGGAGACGTCTTTGGCGGTTGTAAGAGAGGCATTGCTTCCCCTCGAATTTCCTCTTCAAAAAATCGACGCCAACTTTGAAAAACCTCGGTCTCGATTGCGGCCCGACGTGCAAAGTGTGGGTTTAATCGGAAATCGATTCGGCTAGAGTCTTGAAGAATGACTCCGGCGTTTACCGGCTCCATTCGAATCAAATCAGGGACGTAACGGATTAAAGTATATCGTAGTTCTCGCATGGCTTATCCTGCGACTAAATGGGGGAAACGATGTTTTGCTTTCTGAATATCGTCAAACAAAGAGCTCTTTCTGCGGTCGAGAAATTCTACCACTTTCCATCTTTCGTCGGCGTTTGGAGGGTCAATCCTTACTGGAATTCTAGCGACTGCGTTCTCCAGGACAAATTTGGGAAGTGCTTTCAGCCGGTCGCACCAGAACCCAACCTCCGTTGAATCGGTCAAAAGTTGGAAATAATAGGAATCTTCGTCAGGCTCTTTTTTATCGAACATTGCTGCCAAATCGGCCTCCAACGCCTTTAATCGGGGAATCCCAGCGACAATTCCGACGTGTTCTCGATTGCGATAGTAGAGTTAATTACCAAAATCAAAGAGGACGAGGTTTCCTTCTTCGTCAACGGCGATGTTCCGTCTTTCTGGACCAAATGCTCGATCCGAGTTCGCCAAAAACAGGTCAAGGACGATGGCACCGTGGACTTCACGCTTGTGAGCGTCGAGATATTCCCGGATCGCCTTACTAGTCAATTGCGGACCAACTTGCTTTCGTGCTGCAGCATTCATCCACAGAACCAAAGCCTGGTCGATACCACCGATCGTGTGCGGGATCACGATGGGAACTTGAAAACCAAGAATGCTTGCAAGAAAGCTACCAATCGTTTCGTTGGCAACGGTGTACGGAAATCTCTCGTTGGGTGCTTTTGCAATGAAAGACAACATGAACTTCCGCTTGTCGCCCGATTTGCCATCAAGCTCATCAGGAGGTAATTCACGCAATTCGTATAGCTCAGCTTCAGACACTAATGTCCTCCTTGAAATTCACGGTTGAGACTCGAAGCGAGCATCGTTCCAAGCTCTTGATTCAACTGATTAGTATTTTGTTCCAACCAAAACATTCGGTTTAATCCGTTTTAATCGATCGACAATCGATTGTGGGACAGCAACGGAGGAACTTGGGACATTTTCTATTCTGATGCTACGACATTCATTCTGAAGCATGTGTTCGGCAGGCCTTTTAAGCGGCAGATGGTCAAAATCAACTTGGATATTTGGATTCAGCAACGTAGCATCGTCCGACGACACCTATCGGGAATATTTGGAATTGATGAATAAACGGGATTCATTAGGAATCTCAGCGTAGCCAGGGCGACTACTGGCAATTTCACAATGCCCCGTCGTCTCCAAGAATTTTCTGTATTTGCTACAATCCGTGACCAGACGTGTCACGTCCAAGGGGTAGTCTCCTGGAATCTTGGATTGGGCTGTGGCGTGTGCCGCAGCTTTATCGTCGCCGTGCAGGGATGTGTGGTGTTTTCCGTATGATTCGGGGTTTGAGATTTGATGGGCCAAGAGCTAGAAAAGCTAAAAGCGATAAGCATCCGGCAGCCATGGGCAGAACAGATTTTGACTGGGGAAAAGACGATCGAGTATCGGTCGCTTCCGGTTCGCTATCGAGGTCGAGTCTATATCTATGCAAGCTCGACCAAGAGCGAGTATTCAGACCAAGAACTCCAGTCAGAAATCGGTTATTCGTGGGCCACGGTACCCAAGGGAGTCGTTGTTGGCTCCGTGGAAGTCGTTGATTGTTCGGGTGATGATGGTGATGATGGAGATTTCGAATGGCATCTTGCGAATCCAGAGCGACTTAATCCTCCGGTTCCTCCGAATCCAGGTCAACAGCCAGGTCAAGTTTGGTTCTATCCATTTGGAAAGCCGGATAAGAGTGTTCAGGGTTCAGATGGCAGTGTTCAGCAAGGCAAAACTGAAAACCGAACACTGAGAACTGAAAACTTCTCTCCCCTTCCTGCCGCCGAGCTACCGACAACGCCATATCATGCGAAGTATCTCGCCCATGAACTGACTCGTCGATTTGCTTCCGACAATCTGGGGAAGTTGACTGCAGTGCTTTCGGATGCTCAAGTCGATCTCAATCCCCATCAAATTGAAGCTGCATTGTTTGCATTTCAAAACCCACTTTCCAAAGGAGCAATTCTTGCCGACGAAGTTGGACTCGGAAAGACAATCGAGGCGGGACTACTTCTCGCTCAGATGTGGGCAGAACGAAAACATCGATTGCTCGTTATTGCACCAGCCAATCTCCGCAAGCAATGGTCTCAGGAACTTGCTGATAAGTTCTTCTTGCCTTCGATCATTCTTGAGAACGGTACGTTTGGTGAATTCATCAAGCGTGGAAATCTCAATCCATTTAATCAACACGCGATCATCATCTGTTCTTACCAGTTCGCGAAGCGTATGGCTCCATACGTTCAGCAGACACTTTGGGATCTCGTTGTGATTGACGAAGCCCATAGACTCAGAAATGTTTACAAGCCAACCAACAAGATCGGCAATGCAATCAAGCAAGCGATCGCACCCTATAAAAAGGTTTTGCTCACGGCCACTCCGCTCCAAAACTCGCTGCTGGAAATCTACGGTCTTGTCAGCATCATTGACGAGTTTGCTTTTGGAGACCTCAAAACCTACAAGACTCGATTCACGCGACTGGGAGATGACGAGGATTTTGAAGAACTCAAGGAGCGACTGAAACCAATTTGCAAGCGAACGCTTCGCAAGCAAGTCATGGAGTACATCAAGTACACCGAGCGTCATGCAATCGTTCAGGAATTTGAACCTTCAAACGACGAGACACTGCTCTACGACATGGTGACCGATTACCTTCAGAGTGGATCCCTCTATGCCTTGCCAGCTAGTCAGCGATCCTTGATGACGTTGATCCTTCGGAAACTTCTTGCTTCATCGACTTTTGCAATTTCTGACACACTCAATGGTCTATCCACAAAACTCAGTGCCGCCATCGCAAGTGCTACGGAGGTTATCGATCTTCCTGACCAGATCCGCGATAATCTTGAGGAGTTCGACGAGATTGCAGACGAGTGGGCCAATGAATCTGATGAGCTTGTGCAGTCGGATGCGTCAGGTTCCGATGAAGTCAACGAGAAAAAGAAGGTCTATACCGCAGCAGATGTATCGGCGATGAAGCTTGAGATGGAACGGCTCAAAGAGTGGGGCAAATCCGCCGACCTCTACCAGGAGGTCGTCAACCAGTCCGCCTTCGAACGTCCCGGCCTGTACCTGACCCGGTCCCTGGTCTACGTCGACCAGGCAGGCGTCGACGGCGCGGTCAGCGGCGGCGCGCGGCTCACCTCCGGCTTCGGCGGGTGGTTGGCC
>JANODQ010000420.1:0-5541 GCA_031412775.1 Pirellulaceae bacterium
GCTTGCGAAGGGCAAGCAGTCGATCAAGGCAATAGTGTAATGGGCAAGCTGCACCAGCATCGCAATTTCCGAAACTTCCAAGCCAATTTCACGCTAGGTCCAAGAGCGATTCAACGATACTGTGCGACACTACCGATAGACTTAGAATCCGAAACTCCCACTCCACCCACCGCAAGCGATCAGTACCTCTCCCACCACATATGGCCTCTCTCCGAATCACCTAGCTGGCCCCCCCCATTGTCATCATCCACTGTGCCACCTAGTGATCGCCCTAATTCATTTAACGACTCATTAGGCGATTCATTCAACGATCGAATTCAATTCTCGAAAGCGATGATGACCTCCAATCGCTTCGAATTTGACTATAAAAGCCCAGAAGGATTCTATCTCCAGTTGCCGATACTGGACGATGGCGGATGGTACTGCGCTCAACCCGACAATGACGTATCGATCATCAAAGGTCCCGAAGACTTACTAACAATTCAGCTACCCGCAGGGACACACTCGATTGCCTTACGTTTCTTCCCGCCAGGCCTGCTTCTCGGTGCAATCATTTCCGGCAGCACCCTAGCCGTCATCGGATGCCTAAAAGGGGTCAGGTCTCTTTAATTGAGCGTGAGCGAGTTTGCTGCTGTGCGGACATAAAAATTGCCGCGTACTAGGGGAGCCAATTCGATGCCACGTTCCGAGTATCAACTCCTGGACGCCATCCCCAAGATGAAAATCTGTCTTGCAACCGCCAATGCTAAAGTATCGAGGAACGCGACCGGTGAACTAAACTCTTACTGCAAGTCACACTTTGCTCGGTACGTTAATACCATCACTCGCGTACGAAGCCACTATGGACGCTATTGCTCGGAGACCCAGTCTTAAATCAGCCATGCGTTCTTGCAGACTTACACGAAAATCCGCGACTAAACAGGCTCACAACGAAAAAAGAGACCTGACCCCTTTTTTTCGCTAGATTGATTTCGACTGAAGCAATGCGGCTGCGTATCCAAGGAGATCGTTGCGTTGCTGTGATTGCTGGAGCATTGGTTGGAAGTTGCGCGACAGCGATGAGAGTTCAAGAAGCGATGGAGCAACGCCGAATGGGCGAGTTCCACGCGGCATTCGCTTCAGTAGAAACTGAAGGGCTTCTTCGTATCGACCAATTCGTGATAAGAGGTCGACGTAGGTTTCAATACCAATCGAACCATGCTCATTGATATCGAGCGATTCTGCTTTTTGCAAAAATGGCTTCAAGCATCCCTCGGCATTATCACCTAAGAGTACGCTAAAGAAGTAGGACGACATGAGGTAGAGATCTTGAAAAGGTTCTTCGCTTGCGTACTGATACTGTGTATGTAGTTGCCGACCATAACGAGCGAGGTCTAGAGCGAGCATCAAGTCTTCACGGTCGTCAAGAACGCGGGCGAATCGAACTGTAGAAGCGACGTGAGACGTATCGAGATGATAAGAACCATCGTCCAGGAGCATAGGATAAGCATTGAGTAAGGCAGCAATCGGGCCCAGGTTTGAAGGTGGCTCGACTTTTGAGGGTGGGAGCTTACGACGAGCGAGGTCGGCACGAAGACTTTCTATGAGCTCTGCATGCAGATGCCTTACTAGCGGTCCGACGCCGGCTTGTTGATCTTTTCGATCGCGCATCGCGATCATCGATTCGAGCATGGTGATCGTATTGCATGTGCCGCGATGCTCCAATGTAAGTTCCACACCACGTTGGATATCGACTCCATCTTGTATGTAGATGCTCAAGTAAGCGTCCAAATTTTCACTGTCGATGGTGTTTCCGCTTAGTGCTTCGCGGGCTGCGATATTGTCTCCAACGGCTCGCATATACATCCAGCCATCTTGCACGTTACCGGCCTTTAATAGCCCAATACCAACCTCGCGGCACGCATCAATCAACCCGCGTTCGAGCATTTCGGTGTGCTCGGCAGAAAAGGGAGGTTCGTTGTCACGAGCGACTGCCGAGAATCCATTACGCAGCCTGTTACGCATTTTGAGCGATTCGAAGAGCTCGATGTATTGGGAAGTCGACCGAAAATGCTCGACGAGTAATTCTACTGCTGCCAGTGGACCTTCAGAGTCAGCCTTTTGTTGCAAGTTTTCGAATAGATTATTCATGGTCGCTTGATTGCGTACTTCAGAGATGGGAGAGGAAGATCGATATCCAAATAAAAAAGGACGTCTGAAATACCAGACGTCCTTAGGCGGTTGTTTCGATTAAGAATCGTAACAAAAAATTTAGTTCAAGGCCAACGCATCCGAAGTGTTCGACTCAAAATTGAACGAGACTTGCAATTCGTCTCCGCCGATCAATCGAATCGTCTTTTCTTTAGTGATGCCTTGGTGGGTAACGACAATCGTGTAGTCTTCCCATACTTGTCCATTCGTCAATTCCTTAGTTCGGTAAGTGCGTAATTCACCGCCTGTCTTGGTAGTGTTTCCGGCAAGTACTACTTGAGCATCTGCAGGTACGTTCAAAGTCAAAACGGTCTCAGCCTTTGCATTCGGAGCGACCAATGCGAAAGCAACTTCTTGTGATCGGCCAGCGACTAAAACCAGCGTCTTGAACTCTTCGACGAGTTGTCCGTCAATGATACGTTCAGCACGAATCTCAAACTTGTAGGAGCCACCAGCTTCAAGGCCTCGAGAAACGAAGTGTCGGTTGGTGCCTTGGCTAGTTGTTGCGTTTCCGTTGACGAAAAGACGAGCATCGCTTGGAATTGCTACGTTTAAGTGAATTTCACTTTGGTCAACCGATGGTTGAACCTGCATTGCAGAATTTGAATAATTGCTGCCGTTATTCATCGAGCTACCTTGAATTGCAGGAGTGCTTTCGTAGGTGCTTCCTTCGATCATGGATTCGCTTGGGTAGTACGAAGGGGTACTTTGGTAGATGGTACCACTTCCATATGCACTTCCGCTGCTGCCACCTGAACTGCCACCTGAGCTACCGCCAGAACTTCCGTAAGAAACTGATGGCGAGTAGTAGCTGCCGCTGCTTCCGCCGTAGCTGCCGCTTGATCCACCACTGGAACCGCCGCTAGATGCGCCGTGGAAGCTCGATCGGAACGCAACTTTGGCTGCGTGATGTTCGTGTATCTTGGCTGCCAGTCTTCGAAGAGGACCGACATGCGCTACCGCTCCACCGCTGCTACCGTAGCCTGCGGAGTAAGCTCCACTGCTGCCGCCACTGCTTCCTCCGCCACTGCTACCGTAGCTAGAGGTGTAGGTGCCGCTGCTGTTGCCGAAGGCTGCTGCGTATCCGCTGGAGCCGTAAGCCCCGGTGCTGCCGTAGGAGCCGCTGCTACCGTAACCAACGGAAGAACCGCTACTGCCATAACCACCGCTAGAGCCCCAACCAGCTTGGGCGTTAGTGTTTCCGAGCACAGCACATGCTGCGACCATGCAAAAAGCAGAAATGTTTAGTAATTTTCTCATCTTTAATTGACCATCCCCTTGCAACAACGAATTCCTCAAGCTGCCGAATCGACCGATGATTCGTGCGCTGCGTTCCGCTAGAATACCCCCAGTTTACCCAACTTCAAGCCGCAAGACGGTTATTTGGGAGGATAAGGCAAAGATTACCGTGAGTATTGCGGCGATGATGTAGGTTCTAACGACGGTCTCTGAGCTATTGTTCGTCATCTATTCGTCATCTAAAAAGGCAGAAATACGAAATGTATGGCCATCTGGATGGCGGATTCTGAATTCCGTTGCGTTCCACGGTTGTACGGTCAAGGGCATGGTAACTTCCGCTCCAGCCTTCATGGCGACTGAATAAAATACCTCTACTTCTGCGGCGTTGGCGAGCCACCACGTCATCCAGACTCCGCCCGTATCGTCGGCCCGGTAGGGTTTCGATGGAACGGAACTGTAGCCGACAGAGCCCTGTGCACCCTGGCAAAGAAAAATTTCTACATTTCCGGATGTTACGCCCCCGTAGTCTGCTTCGCCGTCCTCATCGCGGTCCGCGGCATCGGGAATCATGCCGACTCGGTTCCACGCAAACGATCGCTTCCAGCCAAGCCGTTCGAACCACGCCATACTTGCCGGGACGCTGGTGACGTTCAGAATTGGTGTGATGTGTTCAACATTCATTTTGCGAAATCCCCGGTGAAGCACCCAAAAACGAATGACGACCAATATAGCAAAATCGCTTCGCCACGTAGCAGCCTCGGATAGGGCTAGCTGACCGATCTCGAAAATCGGTGACTCCATCTCGAAGCAACTCCACCGACTGCGACCGCAATTTGCTAGACTGATGCGTAGGTAAAAGGATAAGAATGAATCGCTGCCAAGCGGCACGCCAGTAAAAAGTGACTGGAATAGCGACCGAAAAATGACTCAGCACAATCGACAGATCAAAACCTTTAGAACGTAGGCACGGATGGTTCGCGAGAAAATACTCGGAGGCAATTGGCCCGAAGAAAATCCCAAGGAGGATCCCATAGACGACTCTGATCACGATTCAGGGCAAGCAACGGGACATCGCACATCTGCCGAGACCGAGCGGCTTCAAGCCATACTGGATACCCCGGAGTCCGATACGATTCTGCGCCCCAAGCGAATCTCCGAAATGGTTGGCCAAACGGAGGTCATGGAGGTTCTTTATATCGCCATCGATGCAGCTAAAAAACGTGGTGATCCCCTGGGCCATATTCTGCTCGATGGACCACCAGGCCTTGGCAAGACTACTTTTGCGACATGTATCCCGCGTGAAATGGGGGTTCCCGTTTCGATGGCCAGTGGTCCCGGTTTGAAGGCACCGAAAGAACTTATTCCGTACCTGTCAAATCTAGAGCCGGGTGCCGTACTATTTATCGACGAAATTCATCGACTCCCAAAGCCGGTGGAAGAGTATCTTTACACCGCGATGGAAGACTTCCGAATCGACATTGTTCTAGGAGAAGGTGTCAACGCACGAACACTTAACCTCGCACTCCCGAAGTTCACACTCATCGGAGCAACGACTCGAGCAGGAATGCTTAGCGGACCACTTCGCGATCGTTTTCAAATTCGGGAACACCTAAGCTTCTACAAGACAACCGAGTTGGTTGAAATACTTTCTCGCAACGCTAAGAAGCTTGATGTGCAGCTTACCCCTGAAGCGTCCGAGGAGATCGCAAAACGCTCCCGCGGCACACCAAGATGGGCCAACAATCATCTTCTTTGGGTTCGTGATTTTGCTCAGAGCAAACACGATGGAAAAATCACATTGCCAATCGCAGAAAAAGCCCTCGCGATGCGTGGCATCGACTCAATCGGACTCGATCGACAAGATCGACGTTACTTAGAAACACTCATAAGAGTCTTCAGCGGTGGCCCAGCAGGCTTAGAAGCAATGGCTCATACGATGAGCGTTTCTTCCGATACGCTTGAAGACGAAGTAGAGCCGTTTCTCCTTCGAAGCGAGCTTCTAACAAGAACGCGACGAGGTCGTTGCGTAACTCCAAAAACATTCGAGCATTTGAAGATCTCGCATTCGTAACTAGGTAAAATTTTTGCGAGCCGTCATTCGAGCACTTGCTG
>JANODQ010000421.1:0-2668 GCA_031412775.1 Pirellulaceae bacterium
AGTGACAGTATTCCAGATTGTGGAAAAGCCGGTTGCGAAGCATTATCGGCTACAGTACTCGACACCCCCCTGCTACGGGAGCTTGCGGTATCAAACGGACCAGCGACCAGTAGAGGGCGAAGTGCTTCCTGCCGCTGAGCAACCGTTTCGTATTCGATGTCTTCTGGACGCGATTTGAGGAAATCCGTCAGCGAGAATGGCGCCGATGGGTCGCCGCTGGGCAAAAGCTCTTTCAATCGAGCCGATTCGGTAAGCAGTTGACTATCTTCGCCTAAAACGCTTGGTGCAACTTTCCGAAGCAAACTCTTAAGTTGAGTATCGTAGGCGGCTTTCTTTTCTCCGTCCAAAAGCGTCGCTCGGGCGTGTCGCACGATCTTGACGACTTCTTCGAAACCCTTGGGGTCTTGCGATCGATCTGCCCGCTTCAGCTTCTCAATAGCCGCCTCGATGGCCAGTGCAATCGCGCTGCGGTCCTCCGTCAACTCCGCCAACCCGAGCGCCGAGTAATAGTTCAAATGCTTCGGCTTGTTTATTGGGCCGATGTATTTTTGAACAAGCGGAGTCAGGTCGGCCATGGAAGGATGCTTTCGGTTTCGTTCCTAAATCCTAGACGTCCAAGTTCGTTACTTCGAGGGCGTGCTTTTCGATAAACTTACGACGCGGTTCCACCTTGTCTCCCATCAGCACGCGAAACATTTCGTCGGCTGCGGCTGCGTCTGTGAGCGTTACCTTAATCATACTTCGAATACTTGGATCAAGCGTTGTTTCTCGAAGTTCTTCCGCGTTCATTTCACCCAGTCCCTTAAATCGAGTGATTTGAAGTCCCTTTTCACCAGCGGCACGAATCGCCGGGAGAAGACCTCGTAGATCCTCGAGCCCGATCTCCGCTTCTTCACGAATGAGTTTAAATCGCGAATCGGTTTGACCTGTTCGATCCTTCGGAATCAAATCGTCGATCGTGAAACCGAAGGCCTCAAGCTCCTTGAGCCCGGCATTGATCGTACGCACTTCGTAGATTTCGATAATGTGTGGAGCATGCGGGAGGTTTTCTTCGGAATCATCCGCACCGTCGCTTGGCGTGGACGATGCATCACTAGCCGGAAGTCCATCCAACGGCTTAGCAACACTTGCCGAAGCGTCATCGAGCGAAAGATTTCGCGATTCGACAAATTCGTCCAACTGATTTCGAGTGACGAACCAATGATCTTCGTTCCCCATGTCCAAATGGAACACGGGCATGCGACCCGTTTCGACTTCCATTCTTTCCGAATGAACTCGGAGAGAAATTCCGCGACGTTCCAATGTTAGAAGGGCGTCTTCCATGCTCGCGAGTGTTTGGCAAAGCTTTCGCATTCGCTCGCCATCGATTATTTCACCACTTTCATGGATGAACCGGCTATCGGAGAGACCTTTCTCCATCAATTGCAATCGCATCTCTTCTTCGGTTTGAACGTAGTACTTTTCCTTCTTACCACGAACGACTCGGAACAACGGCGGCATAGCAACATAGACATGCCCACCAGCGACCAATTGGTACATTTGTCGATAGAAGAAGCACAGCAGAAGCGTCCGAATGTGCGAACCATCGACGTCGGCATCGGTCATGATGATGATACGGTTGTAACGACGTTTTCCTACGTCTTGATCGGTGCCGATACCACAACCGATCGCTTGAATCATCGACAGGACTTCCTCGTTGGCAAGGACCTTGTCGTCGCGGCTCTTGTAAGCGTTGATGATTTTGCCTCGCAGTGGCAGGATCGCTTGCGTGTCGCGGAATCGTCCGCCTTCAGCCGATCCACCTGCGGAGTCTCCTTCCACAAGGTACAGCTCGCACTCTTCCATTTTATTACTAATGCAGTCGCGAAGTTTCCCTGGCAGCCCGCCACCACCGAGAACGTCTTTGCGTTTACGAAGAGCATCTTTTGCCTTGCGAGCCGCCTCGCGTGCTTCGGCTGCGAGTAGTCCCTTGCGAACAATGGCTTTTGCTACTTTCGGGTTCTCTTCCAAGAACTTCGTCAGTCCTTCACCTACTGCCGTGTTCATGAGCCCATCAATTTCACCGTTGCCAAGCTTCGTCTTCGTTTGACCTTCGAACTGTGGATTAGGAACCTTCATCGCAATGACCGCTGTGAGGCCTTCGCGGAAGTCTTCGCCCAATGGAGTGAGGTCTTTGAAGAGGTTTTCCTTCTTGCCGTATGTGTTGAGAGTTCGCGTTAATGCCGCGCGGAACCCTGACACGTGCGAGCCCCCTTCGATAGTGTGAATGTTATTCACATACGACTGCAGATTTTCTGTGTATTCTTCTGAGTACTGAAGAGCAACCGCATAAGAAGTCCCATCTTTTTCGCCTTCGATAAAGATCACGTCTTTATGGATGACATCGCTGGCTCGATTCAAATGCTCAACAAATTCGACGATACCACGCTCGTAGTAAAATTCGTCGACTTGGTTGTTACGATCATCGCGGCATTTAATACGGACGCCGCTATTAAGGAACGCTAAGTCCTGGAGACGTTTGACGAGCGTGTCATAAACGAACTTCGTATTTTGGAAAATTTGGCCATCTGGCTTGAAGGTAGTCTTGGTGCCTCGACGCGTAGTTGTTCCAGCTTCTCGAACCGGTCCAGTCGGTACGCCTTGTTCGTAAGATTGGGTCCTAACTTTG
>JANODQ010000422.1:0-1682 GCA_031412775.1 Pirellulaceae bacterium
CGAATTTGTCGCTGCCGCTATGCACACTAAGTTTGAGGTTGGCAGGTAAGCCGTATTGTCCAATGGCGAACCGAATGACGGCTAGATCGTCGAAGTACTCTCGTTCAAATTGGTTGAGATCGCCAACATAGTCGACCCCTTTGTTGAATCGGCCAGTAAACTTCGGTGCAATAGTTTGTAATGGAATGTCTTGATCGCTCAGCGCGGCAAGTATTACCAACAACTCGGCCGGCGTTTGTGGTGAAGGCGTTTCGTCGATAGAGACTTCAATGATCGACTGACGTCCCTTACGGTGTAGAGCGATGTGACGGTAAACGTGACCTGCTTCTTGAGTCGCAGACAAATACTGTCGAGCTATCGTTTGTAAAGAATCCCACGAGATATGAATCGGTTCAGCAATACCGGGGATACTGATCGGGTCCGCAAGCTCTGGGTGTCGACTGAGAAACGCCGCCAGTTCTGCATCGCTTGGGGGCTTTCCGATATAGTTCGCAACGTCGATCGTGAAGAAATCAGAGGAATCGATAAAGCGATCTACCGTGTCGATGCGAATATGGTCGGCATCGACGTGCCAAGGATGCTTCCAACCGGTATCCGCGATAGCTTGTTCTGCGGCTGCTAGGACTGACGCGGGTTCAGACCCGATAAAGGTGTGCTCGCGATTGGATTTATTCCAAACTGGAACCGCGACGACTCCGTTTGTCTCCAACATCTGAAATGCACGCAACTGTGCAGCCGCTTGGTGTCCAAAACGATCACCTACGCCAAAAGAGTATTTTTCCAACACAAAGTCACCATGGGAATTGAGAGGAAGTTATCTATTACAAGACTAAAACACAGAGCCACGGAGGGCACAGAGCGGTTCGCGGTGGATATCGGGAAACACCAATTCGAAAGCGACAACTCAAATTCAATCATACCGTAATTGAGTATGGCATGAAGTAGGTAGGGATTCGTCCAGCAGCAGAAGCACTGCAAGTTTAGGCATTACCGTATGCGAACTACTTGCGAAATGACCACATCAGCCCCGAGTACAGGGCTGCCGCAATGGCGAAGCTGAGGAACCACGCATAGTGATAAAGCTGCATCCAAAACGGATCGATAGTCATCGTGGGCATTATCGTTCCAAGAAAACCTGGTATGCACGGAAGAATACCGAGCACCAGTGCCAGCATCGCTCGCCAATTCCAGCCCGTCCGATACCAGTATTGCCCGCTCGGCTGATAGAGATCGGCCAAGCTCAAGTTTGTCCGGCGAATCAGATAATAGTCCGCGATCAAGATTCCACCGATCGCTCCAAGCAATGCTGAATAGGCAATCAACCATGTGTAGATGTAGCCAGTGGGATCTGCGACAAGCCTCCAGGGTTGGATCAAGATCCCGATGACTCCGGTGATCAGTCCGCCTGTCCGAAAGGAAATCTTCGATGGCCACAGATGAGCGAAATCGTTTGCTGGGCTGACTACATTGGCTGCGATGTTGGTTGCGAGTGTCGCTATGCAAAGCGAAAGCATGGCAAACACAAGTATATATGGATTCTGAAAGCGGCTGAGCACTTCTACTGGATCCCAAATCGTTTCTCCAAAGATAACGACCGTTGCGCTAGTAACTGCAACTCCGATAAATGAAAAGAAAGCCATCGTTGTCGGTAGCCCAAGAGCTTGCCCAAGTGCCTGCGCCCT
>JANODQ010000423.1:0-1972 GCA_031412775.1 Pirellulaceae bacterium
CTTCGATGTTGTATTTATGGACATGCAAATGCCCGAGTTAGACGGTTATGCAGCGACCAGATATCTTCGCGAAAGTGGGTATAGGCTTCCAATCATTGCGTTGACGGCTCATGCTATGGAAAGCGATCGTCAAAAGTGCATCGACGCAGGTTGCGATGACTATACTACCAAACCAATCAATCGCCGGTCGCTCCTAGAGTTAGCCGAACTCTACGGAAGGAGGAGTTCACGGCTCCCTTTGCCGCCTGCACTTATCACCGAAGGAATTTTCTTCGACACCCCGAGATGTGATACAAATCATTGCTGAGTAGAGACACAGCGCACCCTCGGGCTCGAAACTTGGCAATACCATTGCGGCAATGTGTCAATTGTGGAAGTGTCGTTCATGGTGGGAAACGCTACTCGAAGATTGCAGCGATAACCGCGTGGTCCGTGTGCCGATGTTCCCTCTCCTTAACCGCGACTGCGAAACGACGCGCTGTGTTGGTGGCTGTGCCCTGGTGGACTCAACTATAGCGTGACAACGAACAGGGTTAGTGCCCGCGTTGGGTGTTTAAGAACGAAACGCAATATGTGTCCAGTTGGAGTGGCAAGGATTTTATGGTCGCCTCGCGGATTCGTGTTTCATGATCAGTCTGCCTAGCGGCTTCGCGTGGTTTTCCTTTTCGGTCTGCAAGTGTGTGCAAACGCGGATATGGGAATTCATATCGATTAGATTTTAGCCGACCAAGAAAAACACGGCCAGAAAATTCGTTGGAAGGCTGCTCGGAAGGCTGCAAAGAAATGGACACTGGTACTTTGGCTTCGGACAACTTGATTCCATCAGCGGAAATTCCTAATGATGCTTTGGATAGTTGCGACCACATCGCCTATCAGTTCACGGGACTGATTCAATCGCATGTGACTTTTCTGAATATCGACCGGTCCGATTTCAGAATTCTCAATACAAGCAAAAACTCCGCTGCCATCTTAGGTATCGAAACTCAGGCGATCCTTGGTCAACGCTTTAACTCAAGCTTACTGTCGGGAGTTGACGCACTTCGGCGGCGAACGGAGGGTTCCCATCCAACCGAGCGATTTCCAATCGTCGATGACTCTTTAGTCAATTGCCATGGAGAACGCCTTCTGACTCGAATCCAAGCAACCCCGGACCGCTTGCTAGTTGAGTTGGAGAAAGCTGATCATTTGTCCGACCTGAAATTAGCCTCGCCAGCCAAACTGCTGTTGGAGATTGGTGAGGCATTGGAAGAGATAGATTCCCTCGATGAAATGTCAAGATTGACCAAGATTATCCAGGAAGCTCTGGGAATGGATCGATGCGTTTTGTTTCGCTTTGACGATGCGTTCAATGGGGAGGTGCTTGCTGAATCACGATCCATAAGATGCGAGCCGAGCTATCTTGGCTTGCGATTTCCGACCCGAGATATTCCGCTCAGCGCTCGTAATATGATGCAGATGGCTTTGGTTAGAACGACCGCTGATCAGCAACCAGATTGTTCGGCTGTGTATCCGAGTCGTGATCCATTGACCTCGCAATACCCAGATCTCAGCCTCGTTCGCGCTCGCGGAGTTGCTGGTTCGTGCCGAGAATACTATTCCAACATGGGGGTGCGATCGACGATCGTTCTCCCATTAATGGTCGGGAAAAAGCTCTGGGGAATGATCAGTTGCAATGATAGTCAACCGCGACGGGTGAGCCCTACTCTCGATCCCTATTTATTGAGTCTGGCGCGTCTGACTGCAAATTCAATTGATCGAATCCATCACGCTCAACTTCGCAGCGCAGAATTAAAAGGGCGGGAAGTGATTCGGACGATCGCCGATAAAAATGAGATTGCAAAAAACTCACTTGAATGGCTAAGCACGCATGCAGATGATCTTAGAAAAACAATCCCTTGCAGTGGATTTATTTTGCACGTCGCCAACAAAACCATCACTAGCGGATGTGTGCCAGAGAAAGATGACTTGCGTT
>JANODQ010000424.1:0-4221 GCA_031412775.1 Pirellulaceae bacterium
TGGCGCGGCGGCGGACGTACCGGCGTCGTGGTCGGGGGCGTGACCGTGGCCGACCCGGATGCCAACGACACGACACTGGGCTCGCTTCGACAAACTCGCTTGCTGCAAAGGCGTCAAGATAGTCTACGGCCTTTCTTTGCACCTGTTGTTCGGCAAGCACTTTCTAATCGCGATCCGGATGTCGTACTAACACCGCGCGAGGCGAATGTCTCCGTGTTATTTTGTGACCTTCGGGGATTTTCCAAGCAAAGCGAAGAGTCAGCAGAACACTTGTTGGAACTGCTTCGTCGAGTGAGCGACGCGCTGGGTGTGATGACGCATCATATTTTGGCGCGTGATGGAGTAGTCGGTGATTTTCATGGTGATGCGGCGATGGGTTTTTGGGGCTGGCCCTTTGAAGATGCAAAATCGGTGGTCAGCGCGGCCTACGCGTCTTTGGCGATTCAGGCTGAGTTCGAAGCGGCCTCTGTCATTGACGATCATCCGCTGGCTGGCTTTCGTGCTGGACTAGGGATCGCGACTGGAAAGGTTGTTGCTGGGCGCATCGGAACCGTAGACCAAGTCAAAGTAACGGTTTTTGGTCCCGTGGTGAATTTGGCTGCAAGACTCGAGAGCATGACCAAGCAGTTACGAGCATCGATCCTGATCGACGAAGTGACGGCCGAACGAATCCGCAAAGAAATACCAACCAGCGCTGCTCGCGTGCGGCGTGTTGCAAGGGTTCTTCCGCTTGGTATGAGAACGCCTTTGATGGTGAGCGAACTATTGCCTCCCGAGGGAGATCGCTCCGTTCTGACAAATGCTCATATTGAGGCCTACGAGCATGCCCTGGAGGCTCTTCATGCTGGGAAATGGTCCGAGGCATTCAACTGGTTACATCGTGTGCCTGCTGAAGACCGCGTCAAGGACTTCTTGACAGTATTTATCGCTCAACATGGCCGCATGCCACCCAGCGACTGGCAGGGATTTATAAGACTTCTTGAGAAGTGATCCTCGCGGCGTTCGCGTTTAAGCCTGAACCACGCGTCGCAATCTTCCCCTAGCCCGCAAAGTCTACGTAATACGTACGACAGGCATGTAGCATGCTCGCTGTTGGTTGCAAGATCGCTACAAAGCTTGCGGACGGCACAAGCAATAGCCGATACAAACCGTGAGTGATGGAACTGTCCCAGGGAAGGGTGAAGAGATGAAAATAGATGCTCGCAAACGTATCTGCGTTGGAATAGCGGCTTCAGTACTGAGCGGTTGCTTCACCACGAATTTGCTTGCGCAGATGCCAGGCACGCAACTCTCGCCCTGGAATCAACTTGGCCGAGCATGGGGAATCGGTATTGGTGACGGATATAATGAGTGCGTCAACTGCCCACGAGAGCATTCCAAAGGATATGGAATCAACGCCTTCAAAACTTCCGGCGATCAAGTGAATGCGCATTATCCATCTGAATCCGGCCAGTGGTATTCGAAGCTAAATCCGTTTAGCAGCAACCAATCAAATTCGGCTTGTGGAGTACCAGGTTGCCGCGTTTGTACGCAGATTACACCAACAAGCCATGTTGTTCTTCCGCCATCGGGAGCTTCGTACCAACACTTTGCGACCCCGGCCGAGACTTCCCTTCCCTGGTCGTCGGCGCCGCAAACGCAATACCAACAGTCAACCGTTACCCAACAGGGCTTGCACGCGGCACCTTACTCGTCGCCTTACTCGTCACCTTACCCGTCACCTTACCCGTCACCTCATTCTGGTGGCTACCAAGCGGATGTTCCTCGCGCGATTCCGGACCCAGTGCGACAGCAGCAAGGAAGCGGATGGGCTCCACAATCACAGAATCAGGGGTATTCCAATACGGAGCAGTACCGAAGCGAACCGACTCCAGCAACCCGTCAGCCAGTGCCAGAACGGGACGATGATCGCGAGGTAATTGAACCGCAGAGAATGCCGGAATCGACTGCTGAAAAACCGGGAAAACGAATACCTGCGGATTCTTTGAACCTCGATCGCACTTCGAAGAGCCCAAGCGATGATCTGCTAGGTAATGATTATCTACTAGATGCTTCGGATGTTCCACCGCCACCCGCCCTGCGGTCACGGCAACCGCAAGACAAGCCTCTGGGACAGTTTCCAAACGAACCAGGGCAGCGGAACGAGATTCCGCGTGCGAGAGAGGCCGATGACTCTGATTCTCTTGTGCCTATGAATGATGAATCTTTTGATCTTGTCCCTGGTAAAGATCTGCCGCCAGTTACTCAGAGACGCGTGATGCCGACAAGGCAATCAACTCGAGCAATTCCTGCCTCGGTCTCGCGAGCTTGGAACAACAGAATCCAACAAAACACTCTTGTAGAAGAGTCGCTCTATCCGGACGATGGCTACTCAAGAAGACAACCAATCAGTGGCCTCGTGAGGTAAAAATTCGCCGAAGGTGTGTGGGGGGCTTGGATTTCGAGGCGAGCCGGATTTGATTCTCGTTTGAGAGCTTGCGAGCAATATAAAGCTTTGAAGTCGTTGGAGGGTGCGCCGTTTTTCAGACTTGTCGCAGACTAGGAAGTATTGGCACTGGCTGGAAGTATCGAGGGTTCGCAGTTCTTCCAATCGATCTTCGGAAAGAATCCATGGTAAAAAATCTTCGATGTTGAACGGGGCTTTACCATTGTTCGCAGCACATGCTTCAAGGTACCAACTCAATCAAGCTCAAGGATTGATCTCCCAAAGAATCAACCTTGCAAAGATAGAGAACATCGTCGTGGCTAGGCTACTTCGCCTTGGAGCAACGCAAGAGTGAGTTTGACAGGCTCGACAAGTGGCTTCGCCGCCGCCTGCGAGCTTGCATCTGGAAGCAATGGCGCTTACCAAGCACCCGCGTCCGGAAGCTCAAACAACTCGGCGTCCGCAACGACGAAGCCTACAGTCACGGTAATAGTCGCAAAGGCCCTTGGCGCATGTCCAAGAGCCCTGCGATTTCAATGGCAATGACCAATAAGTGGCTGGATGATCTAGGATTTTTCAATCTATCAAAACGTTGGAGCGAGCTTGCTCCCATAAGACGAACCGCCTAGTGCGGATCCGCATGCTATGGTGGTGTGGGAGGGGTCCCGGAGTAATCCGGGCCCCTATCCCGATTTTTTTATTATGCCGCTTTTGTTGGTCATTCGGACAGGGGTTGTCCGCGAATCAACAAACTCAAGAATTCGAGATCTGAAAATTCACGTCCGGGAAAACCGGCCTGACGAACAATTACAAGTTTACGCGACGGGATAACATACAGCCGTTGCTTGCCGGCACCAACAGCTGCGACAAGGTCATGTGGAACCCAATCGGCATTTGCAACGTCGGCCCACTCGAGCGAAAGAATGGTAATCTTTTTTCTGAGTTCGGGCGTAACTTCGCTTTTCAGCCACCACGTTTGCCCATAAGCAGGGTTCTGTTTCGTGCCAACGAAGCAGTCGGCAATCAGGTCCCCATTGACGATTCGTTTTTCGCCATGCTTGCCTTGCAAGCGAACGAACTCACCAAAGGTTGCCCAATCACGAGATGTGATGAAAGCACCGCCACCTACTTGCGGGTGACCATCTACGCATTTGATTCGCCATTCAATTGAAATATCAAGCGGCTTCAATATCCGGCGTTCCAAATACTCCTCAAACGTTTCGGTATCGAGCGATTGTTCCAGTGCATAAGCAAATACGTTTAGTTGATTTGCACCGTAGTTGAACTGCTCGCCGGGCTTACCGATCATTGGAGCCGCGGCACAGTCTGCCCAAGCAGGTTGTTTGGCAGCAAACCCATTTTCGCTCGCTTTCAAGCCGCTTGTCAGAGTAAGCAAATGGCGATAGGTAATAGTAACCTTCTCGGGATCATCTTTCCATGAAGGAATGCTGTTGGATACGGGATCGTCGAGTTTAAATAGGCCATCCTCAACCGCTGCGGCAGCAAGTACGCCAATGAAGCTCTTGGTTCCGCTTGCGAGCATCTGGAGCCGATTGGCGTCGCCACCATTGGAGTATTGCTCGAAGATGAGGGCACCGTCGTACATCACGAGCATGGTTTGACCGCGATGTTGTGCGCTGTAGGCAGCGGCACGCTCCATCGCACGTCGCTCGGGTGAAGTGGAAGCGTCTTTCGCAGTGGTGACCGGTGCCGCGAAAAGAATGAGTAGCACGATGAAGATTAAGGGCATGGCATCCTTTGTGGCATAACGCCCCCATTCATCGAGTGGCGGCAAG
>JANODQ010000425.1:0-6538 GCA_031412775.1 Pirellulaceae bacterium
GTAGTCTTCCTTGTCACGAATGCCTATTTTGGCAAAACCAAACTCATTCCGTGGAGCGATTTTTACTTCTCTCGAGCTCGATGATTGCACTTCTGCCCTTAGGCTGTTGCTTAATTGTTGTTCCGTGTTTCTGCTACAGCCTAAGAACGCCGCGAGTGTGGCTGCGAATGTTGCGATCGTGATATCGTACCCTCGCAAGTGCATTTTATAGACTTTCCGACCTTGCAAAGATCTTTCGCAAGCCCATGAAAATCCACTTCAGAAATCCTAACGTGTAGCCAACGACGAACAGCAGCGTTAACAGTGAAAGGACACCACCCATCAAGCCTCCGAATTTCCAATTTGCGATCGCAAAGATCGTCGTGGAGCCTTTTTCAGTCGATGCCAGGAAATCATTGGACTTACCCATAACACTTTCAAGACTGGCCGGTGAAACACTTACTTCTATTTGCTCATCGCCTTCTCCGTAGATCTGCAGAAAGCCTTCGCCGTCAACCTGGACGTTTTTATCGGTGGTTCGTCCAAATTTACGCTTTCTCTCCGTTTTGCCAGCGCGCTGGCGATGTCCGATTCCGGTCACTCGCTCGACCTCTTGAATCTTAAACGGTACGACGAAAAACATGCACGTCCGGGTATCGCAACGTACCCCTTCGCTGCTCCGCTCGAAGGTCAACCAAGTTGCTGGAGCTATAAAAGTAACGCCACCTGGAAACACAACGCAGAAAAAAATAACGATGATGTGCTGCAATAACATCCCACCAAACGTCGGGCGATTTCCGTAAGATTTCATTCCAGCCAGCCTATCAATAAAAACCTTAGTGGTACTTCCGGGAGTTTAATGGCCTAGGATATCGCCTGTGACTCAAGAAAACGCCCTTTTGATCAAATCACTCATTTGCCCTTTACCTATCCGCAGCTACAGTCACTCGACATCTTCAATGCGGGCGAAAATGTCCGTCACCGATAACGCCACCAAGTCATCCGACTCATGCACGAATTCGCTGACACGGCGAAAGCCACCACAAATTGTCGAATTTGATTCTCTAAAAACAATTCCAATTTTAGATCCTCATTCTGCTGTCTGGTGCGAATCTATTACTTCGTCCAGATTTAAAACTGGGATTTGTATTCGTAGCAGATGTCGTAAGACATGTGAAGCCTGCTCTTTTCTTCCTGTATTTTCAAAGGCTGCTCAATTCACGGGCGGAGAGTTCTATAGACCCATACCGTTTTCTTGAATAGGCGAATTAAGGAACTACCAACTCCCGGAACGCACGTCCTTGAAATACTACAATCCATTTGAATCTACAAGCCATCGACGAAATGTTTTTTGGTTACATTGCAACGAATCTGCCCTCTTGCAAGCGACCACACCGAGTTGATCCGAAATTCGGTTAATCTCGACGTCAACCCTCGCGTCAATATCCTCGCCGACCAGCGAATTTTGGACCGCTTAAAAATTGGCACGCTTCACGGAACTCGGGAACAACCAAAGAGGACTACAAACGCAGCTCAAGAAACAGCGTACGTATAGCTTCAGAAATGCGAGTCGTCTTGATGACTTTATCCCAACCCGCCACGCAATTTTTGAAGTTACTGACTTGTTGCACCCTGACGAACGAAACCAGGATGCTCACAACTACTGCGACGCGTCAGCTAGCGGTATGGATTCTCACGCAGCCACTCAGTCGTGTAAGTTGGTAGGCGCGATTTGTTTACTTGAAAAAACTTATAATTTAGAACGGTGCAATTGAACACGGACAGTTACTGCTGCTTCAACACACTCAGAATTCAATGACTCAGATTGTTTTACTGTAGTGGTCCAGCAGTTTTGTCCACTGGTTGTACGGCGATAGCAAGTGCTGCCGTGTCGCAGCGAGCTGCTAATCGATTGAACACAACTGCGCCAACTAAGCTTAATCCGGCGTAGATCAATGGCAGGTTGGAATACTCGCTACTCTTGGGATTGAAAAAGACCATCGCGAACAGCGCAGTGGCCATGATCAACGTGAGTGATAGCCCCAAATACACCGTATGCTTGGCTTGCATCAGCATACGGAATTGTTGCGAGGATTGAGAATTGACTGGATCGTACATTTTAATTTCCTTCGTATAGAAAGTAACAGAACTAAGAAAGCGTTTCATTGAGATTTGAACATCGTATTTTACCGAAGCGACCATCGCCAACAAAGCAGTCGCAAACAATCTGGATTTGCTAAGCACAGTTCGTTGATGCAATACTTCGAATTGATTACGTCGAATCTCGCGACCTATCTCGCGGTAAACATACATCGCGACACGGATACCCATGCGGCACTTCCATGGTAGATAGTGCATCCCGTCAGTAGCTGTTTGATAATGCTGTTCCGCGAGTGCCAATACCTTGGCTACAGACGCTTTGACTTCATCAGAGTTCGTTGTCAAGGGATTCGGGATGCCAGGAAGATAGGAGCGCCCTCGTTCTGCATCTTCGCGAACATCGCGGGCAATGTTAGTCATCTGCATCGCAACCCCCAAAGCGATCGCGTGCCGATCGGCTTTGCGATCTTGCACATCCATCAATCGCGTCATCATCAAACCCACAGTACCCGCAGCATGGTAACAATAGCGTTCCAAATCGGCCTCGGTTTCGACCCGATAACCACCCAAGTCCATTCGCATCCCCTCGATCATTTCACTGGCATGACGAGGATCAATCTCACGATTAGCGATCAAAGGTTCGATCCAAGTTGAAGCGGGATGCTGTATCACTTTACGTTGAGCGATTCGCTGAAGATCCTCCTCCAGAATTTGGAGCGCGGCCTCTGCATGCTTTTGATCAGAAGCTTGATCCACCGTGTCATCGACGCTGCGACACCACGCATAGAGAGCAGTCACTTGTTGACGAAACCGTGCAGGCAAGAAGCGGACCGCAAGTGAAAACGAACGGCTGGATCGATGAATCACGTCGCCCGCTGTTCCGAGGTAGGAGCCGATTGCCTCGGGTGCTGGCTGGTAAATTGTCGCAAAGTCGTCACCCGTGGCTAGCGCCATCGGCTCAGGTTTTTCTGTGCCAACGTCTATTTGATAACTAAATTCTCTGCTCATCGAAGTACCTCTGCAAAATCCTGAGCAATGATGCCGACCGTTGCTTTTGCAGTATTGACCACCCCCGGAACACCAGCGCCAGGATGAGTTCCACTGCCAACGATGTAAAGACCCGGTACCTTTTCCGATTTGTTATGAGGCCGGAAATAGGCACTCTGAGTCAGCTTGGGAGCAACAGAAAATGCCGATCCGTGGTACGCGTTAAGTTGATCTCGGAAATCAAATGGCGTGAAATGTCTTCTGGTGACGATCGATTGGCGAAGACCCGGCAAATGTGTTTCCAAGGACTCCAAAATCGCATCGCCATAGGTTTGGGCCACATGCTCCCAATCGATGTTGGATCGTCCCAAGTGCGGGACCGGGCTGAGCACATAAAATGCTTCGCCGCCGGGTGGTGCCATCGCAGGATCGGATATCGTGGGTGCATGCAGATACAGACTGAAGTCTTTCGGCAACGTGCTGCCATGGAAGATGTCTCGCAGCAAGCCTTGGTATCGCTGGCCAAAAAGGATAGTGTGATGTGCCAAGTTGTCGTAACGTCGATTTGTTCCAAAGTACATCACGAACAGTGACATCGACCAATCCATCTTCTCCAGCTTGCGACTCATCGTACGACCGCCCAAATGGTCTCGGTACAAATTGGAGTACGTATGATGGATATCCGCGTTGGAAACGACCAAGTCAAACGTTTCACGCTGACCACGTTGATCGTGGACTTCATGCTTTGTTCTGCCACGATGGTCGTTCTTGACCAAGATCTTATCGACCGGTGTCTCTAGGCGGATCTCTCCACCCAGACGCTGAAAAAGACCAACCAATGCTTCGACCAAAGCTCCCGTACCACCGCGAGGGAAGAACACCCCCCATTTTCTTTCGATCCAGTGAATCAAAGTGTAAATGGAGCTGGTCTGCATAGGGTTGCCACCGACGAGCAACGGATGAAAGCTGAACGCCTGTCGCAGATGTTCATCTTTGACAAATCGTGATACTGCCGAATAAACGCTGCGGTCCGCACGAAGCTTCATCAAGTCGGGTGCGCACCGGATCATGTCCCGGAAGTTCAAGAAGGGGGTGGCACCGAGTTCCAGGTACCCTTTCTCGAATACCTTTTTCGTGTAGGCAGCAAAGCGGTGATAGCCGTCGACATCTCCGGGCGAGCATCGATGAACTTCTTCCAGCAAAAGGGATTCATTGCTGCTGTAGTCAAAATGCATGCCATCGGGCCATTGCAATCGGTACATTGGATCGACCGGGATCAATTCCACGTGATCCGACATCGTTTCGCCGCCGGCTTCAAAAAGCTCTTCGAGACAGTGGGGCGCAGTGATCACCGTCGGCCCAGCGTCAAAGGTGAAGCCTGCGTCGCGATAGACGTACGCCCGTCCACCTGCTTTATCTCGACCCTCGTAACAAACGGTTTCGAACCCCATCGCCTGCAAACGAATCGCAGCCGCAAGGCCCCCGAATCCGCTGCCAATCACTGCCGCTCGGCCGCGGTTGGATGCACGGCTGGAGCGATTGCTATGACCGAGTGGAGTTCGCAGATCGCTGGTTCCGAGGGACGATACATCCTTCAATACTGAGTTGCTATTCATGGCTTATAGTCTCCGCGAGAGAGCTCACAAGCATTTCGTCAGGTGTATTGGTTGCTACGATCGGTTGCTCCATTGGTCTTGCGATTGGTCTTGCGATCGGTCTTTCGATTGGTCTTTCGATTGGCTGAAGAATTTCACCAAGGGCTTGGAGCACCCGTTCATCCAGCACATGCTCCCCCAATAATCGTAATTGGTCTCGAACGAGCGAACGAATCACTTGATCGCCATGCGTTCCAACGATTGCGAAAAGTTCGACTGCTGCGTTGTGGCGGTCTCGTTCGGAGCGAACAACGCGTTGCACCAGAGATGCGCATCGATCGGTTCTGTCATTTAGCTCTTGCAATTCAAAAGCCCATACCCAAGGCCAAATCAATCTTGCATTGCGGAGATCATCATCGCGAATGGATTGGATCGCCTGGGAAGTGGTTTCGGCTTGCGCAATCTTGGTAAGCTCGTCCAAATCGTTTCGCATTTGCAAAGCGACGCCGATTTGTCGGCCAAATTTACGCAGCACGCCTGACAATGGCGAATTGGGATTGGCCGCAATGCAGCCCATATCGACTGCGAGGGCGACTAGCTCGCCAGTCTTGAGCGTGCTGATCGCCAAGGTAGCCTCGTACCAATGCATGGCGGGAACACGATCCACACGCGAATGCAAATCGATCGCTTGCCCCTCGTGACATTGCCGTGCGGCGCGGATCATGGAAGCCAGCAATCGATCCCGTTGTTCCAGTGGAAGCGGAGCATCACTTAAACACTCCAATGCATGGAAGTACATCCAATTTCCAGCGTTGATTGCCAGAGGCACACCGATCCTATGATGCATGGTTTGCTGACCGCGTCGCAATTGCGAATCATCTTGAATATCATCGATGACCAGCGATCCAGCGTGCAAGCTCTCGATCGCTTCGCTGATGGCTGGCGACAAAGATCCAACCCCGCCTGAAAGTTCGTAACTGAGTTGCAGTAGCAATCCACGAATGCGTTTTCCTTGGCACCCGGTAAAGTCATTGACGGGGTCTAACAAAGATTGATCGAGTAATCGTTGTGCATAAGAATTCATGCTGTTAACCTTTTGCTGACCGCCGATGGGTAATTAGCTGGCTTCGATTTGGATTTCATGAAGGACCGGACGAAGTTCCAGGGCCTCAACCCTCCAGGTGGGATGCCAACGACAATGCGAAATGCATCGGACCACGTGAATCGATGACCGTAAAACCTGGCAATCGCAGGTTCATCAAGCACTCGGTAAAAGCGGCGAAAGATCTGATAGCGAGTGTGCGGCTTTACCAACTCGAATAACAATCGATTTAGAAATCTTGCAAACCGTGCACGCCCTGTGTTCTGCTGCTTCAGTTGTTGAATGGCCTCCGTCAACTTGTCGACGGGTGTTGTCGCAACAAGCTCGGCCAACTGGATTGCAAGCGGAAAAGAATAGCCGGTCGCAGCATGAAACCATCCGCCGCGATATCCGCCAGCCAAATGCGGCAATGGGTTCCCGGGCATAAAGCCAGTAGTGGGCATTGGCAGAACCCCATTCTCCTCCCGAACAATGCGATAGTCACCACAATTGCGAGCCTTCAAATAGTCCGCCACTTGCTGAAAGCATTCATCGCGATCGATGGTAGGTGTATTTGAAAATCGGGTGTCTTCCACTAGCACACGGCGTCGCTCCATGGGCAATGTGTAAATGAACCGGAAGCCGTCCGTCTGATCGACGCGGTCGTCCATCACAATCGGATTCTCGAAGGGCCAATCATTCGAAAGCTCGATCTCAAAGCCCCAAAACTTTTGAAAGCCACCTGAAAAGGACGCGATATCGAGTCGGGAAGGACCGCGATTATCGATGACGACGG
>JANODQ010000426.1:0-7871 GCA_031412775.1 Pirellulaceae bacterium
CAAACCTGTGCTAGTCTCCGAGACTGGGCTGATAAAACCTGAGCCGATGGCACTATCTCCTAGGTTCGATTTCAGCACGATTTATCCGATAGCACCCGATGCTAAGCACCAGCGGTTTGACGCCAATGTATTGAGCCTCGGGCGTTAGCAAAGTTCAAGCGACTAACCATCCGCTCGCGGAGGAACATCTAACGACGCGGCTAGCGCCGGCGTCTGAGTGTTTTATGCTATCGGGTTGTTGATTTCATTTATAAAACTTTGAATTTTATCGGCTGTAATCAAAAAAACCGGCAGCGTTTTACCGCTAAGCCGGTTTCTATTGAAGGCCTCTGCCAACAACTATCGAGTCAAATCTTCGGAGGTCGTTCCGGGATTTGTCTGGGTGTTGACTAGCTTGGTGGCACCTGGTTTTTGGAGGATGGTTGCGACCCAACCGACGTATTGTTGGTCTGCTTGGCTGAGGCGACTGAGTGGGACTGTTGAAAACTTACCGTTGTCCTTGAGCAGTCGAACTCGATCCGGGAAGATCACCGAAAGTCGTGCACTGACAGCGAAATCGCCAGTGTTGTCGCTCCAGGTTCGGAACTCGGCTCCACGGAACGACTCGCCATCAACACTGTTATTGGAGCTGGTCTTGAAAAGATCATCGAGGTCCGAGTCCAAGGAGCTGTTAGGAGCTTTTTCCGGAGCGACTTCACTCGACTTGGCAGGGGCTGGCGAATCGAAGATTGCGTCGAAACTTGCGGACGAATCTGACTTGTCGGTCGACTTGGCGGCCGCAGGTGTTCCGAAGAGTGCATCAACATCAGCATCGTTCACGTTGCTAGTCGCGGTTGGCATGTCGGTTGACACAGTTCGACCAATCGCGGGTTCTTCTGTTTTTTCGCTCGAATCCAAACTTGGAGTGGAAGGTTCGTTACTGTTGAAGAGATCATTCAAATCGCTTTTCTCGGCTGGCTTGTCTGCGGGAGGAGTTGCCGGAGCGGGTTCGGTGCCGAACAAATCGTCTAATCCGCTAGCTGGAGCCGGCGTGGCTGGAGCGTCTGCTGGCGGTGCTACCATCTTCGGTGCGTCTCCGAAAAGATCATCAATTGGAGCAGCGGCATTCGGAGCGGGAGCAGGATCAAAAAGATCGACTGGAGCTGTGGGAGCCGGTGCCGAATCAAAAAGGTCGGCTGGAGCTTTGGGGGAGGGGGTTGAGGGCGGTGCATCACCAAAGAGGTCATCGGCGGCTGCCGGAGGTGCGGCTGGCTTTTCCATCGGCACATCGGGCTCGATCGCTGGCGTTACCGGCGTCTCGGCTGGAGCAGGGTTACCAAACAAATCGTCTACTGGTGCTGGAATTACTGGAGCTGGAGTTACTGGAGCTTCTACGGCGGGCTCGGTAAATGGAGACGGAACTGGATCCGCAGGAGCCGGAGCGGGCATCGCTGGTTCCACGACAGCTGGCTCCACGACAGCCGGTTCAACAACAGCCGGAGCAACTGTATCTGGCTCGGGAGCCACTGGTGAAACCTGAGGAACTGCGGGTGCCGGTTCGGCTGGTGCGACCATCGGAGGAGCGTTGTCTACCGCTCCTGAGGACATGATCTCAGATGGAGCCGCTGGAACACCGCATCCGCAATCTGGTACACTGATCACGGCTGGAGCCGCATCGCATCCGCAAGCAGCAGTCGATTCCACAATTACTGGAGCCGCAGGCGAGCACGCGACAGGGGCCGCGCACATGGGCACAGGCTCGCAGCATGCGGTAGGGGCTTGAGCACATCCATGCAATCGGTGCAGAAGCCTGCCCGCAAACGCAGGATTAAATGTCAATAAGACTGACAGGGAAGAAACGACGAACAGTCGAATCCAGTAAGGAAAGGGCTTTGACATTGATCAAGACTCCAAGATGTACTTAACGGAAGGGACAATCGGCTGAACGACTAAAGCGTTTCATAACATCTATTCAACCAAATTGGGTGACTGGGTCACACGATGACTTACCGGCAATTCACCGGCTTTGGCACTATACGTACGGACAAAATGACCGGTACAACCGGTTTATGTGATATAATACAATCGAATATCGTAGTTTGATAAAATGGGCACCGCAAGCAATATAGAGAAAAACGTCCAATTCACTTTGCAGTGCCCTCACCTGAGTCACTTTTTCGACTCTAGCGGTCAAATAAGCTTTTCCGATAAGCTAAAAAGCCGGAATCTTGTGTTCTTCCCGGTCGAGTTTAGCGATTAAATCATAAAGACAAGCGAAATGACCAAAGGCTTCTTCAGAAACATGGTAGGCGCTTGGAGCCTGGAGAAGAAGTGCTTGATCTTTCTTGGTTTGGCGTTGCTGATCTCGATGCTTTTGTCGACTTCGGTCATTCAAGTCGTCGCGGCAACTCTGGTGATGGAGACGACTCGGCAAAGCGCCCGCGATTTTGGCGAATCCATTTTTCTGATTCAGCATGCCGAAGCCTTCGTCAAACTCAGCAAACCCAACACACCAATGGCCGATGCCGCAAACCAATCGCAAGAAGGAGCGGCACCCTCAGAGGCGAAACCTCCGCTCGCCGAAAGCAACGACCCATCGGCTGCTCAACGCGGTGATTTGGACGAATCGATTCGCGACAACAATCTCGCCGTTTTAAGTTGGCTCCGAAAAGATTTCTTGCCTTCCGAAACCACCTTCGAACTCCTTCGGTTGGATGACGGTCGCGAGTACGACGATCTCGGTGGGTTAGTCCCCAAATCGGAAGCAGACCTTCGTGCCCTCTATCGCATAGAAGGGGCTTTGAAAGCCGAAGAAGAAGCAAATGCGTTGGAGTCTTCTGACGCTTCGAACACTTCGAACCAAGCTTCACCGGACACTTCCGCACAAGCGGATATTCAAACGCAAGAGTCGGCCAGCTCGAGTGGGAAGTCTTCCGAAAACAACCCTCTCAAAACCGAGTTCGGATTGGCTGGCCCCAATTCGTCGAGCCGCGTCTTTCAAGAGTACGGTCCCATCGGCGAGTTTTATTACTATTACTACCCAGTTACCTTCAGCAAGTATTGCGTCGATTGTCACGCCATCAAGAACAGCAGTTCAATGAACGCGGCCTCTGAACTTCCGTTTCGCGTTTTGCGAGTCAAGATGCCTTACGCGGATACTTGGCTGTGGACCATCTGGAGCTACGCGATCGTAACAGCGGTTGCACTGGCGACACTCGCGCTGAGTCTTTTCTTCGTGCACTGGATTCTTAAGCGTCTTGTCATACGCCCTCTAAGATACCTGCGCGATGTGAGTGATGAAGTCTCTCGCGGTAATCTAACGCTCCGTTCAGAAATCGATACGGATGATGAATTCTACGAACTTTCAGAAGCCTTCAATCGGATGCTTCGACACCTTACGGAAGCTCAAGTTGAACTCAAGGATGTCAATCAAGTGCTCGATAAACGTGTTGATCAACTCGCTCAAGTCAATCTGCAACTCTACGAAGCCAATCGATTGAAGAGTGATTTCTTAGCGAGTATGAGTCACGAGCTTCGAACGCCTCTCAATAGCATCCTCGGATTCAGTGATGTTCTGCAAGGCTTTGATACATTGACCGACAAACAAAAGCGGTACGCCGCAAACATCCAAAAAAGTGGTCGACTACTTCTAGAGATGATCAACGATATCCTGGACTTGGCCAAAGTCGAAGCTGGCAAGATGGAGGTTCGCTCATCGCGATTCGATTTTATTCATCTTCTCGAAGGTCAATGTGACGTCGTTCGCAAACTAGCAGATGACAAGAATATTGATTTGCAAATCGAGTTGGACGCGTCGATTCCTACCGCAAGCCCACCGAACGCCATCGAAAACCAGCTCCTTGATACCGACACGGCAAGAACTAATGCAGCAATAATCGATCTCTCATTAGGATCGTTGTCTCACGTGACCAAGCCCGAGCTGATATTGTTACAGGACCAAGCGAAGCTTTTGCAGGTCTTAACAAACCTGCTCTCCAACGCAATCAAGTTCACGCCTCAAGGCGGGATCATCCGCGTTGGAGTTGCCGACAGCGGTCCCGACAAGCTCGGCATCGATTGCTTTTCGTTTTCGGTGATCGACACGGGCGTTGGCATTGCCGAACACGATCACGAAGCGATTTTTGAAAAGTTTCGACAGATCAATAGCACTCAAGACGGCGACGCACTGACTCGCGAGTACTCCGGAACAGGACTCGGTTTATCGATCGTTCGCGAGCTTTGTCGATTGCTCGGAGGTGAAATCCACTTGGCCAGCCAACTCGGTCGCGGAAGCACCTTCACGGTCACGCTTCCCAAGCAGTACAGCCAACCTTTCAAAGAAGAAAAAATTTCGAAAACGATCGTTGATAACGAGATATTTATTGCCGCACCACACTAATTTATCTGAAAAATACGAAGCGACACTCGAAAGTAGCGAGAGGATATTCAGATCGCCATGATCAACCTGATGAGTCGCCGACTTGCTTAAAACTACGTCACTAACTCAAATTTCCAGATGCCCTCCAGGGACTCTGCGCGGATAGCATAAGTGACACGGAACCTTTGAAAGCATTTTGGCAACGACGGGCTAATCGCAAATCCCAAAGAATCGCCGCCCAACTACGAACCCCGAAATGCACCTAGCAATATCTTTGGACTGCTGTGACTTGTCAAAGCTTTTCTTAACGCATCGGTGGAAGTTCTATCTTTGAAAATGCGGAGTATGAATTCAGTATCAATTTTTAAGATTCGGCTCGGAGACGTTTGGCGTGGACCGGGAGAATCGGTTTTTGTGTGTTGTCGCTATCCCGAAAGCTGCGACAAGTCACAGCAGTCCAAAGGCGTAAAAAAACCGCTCACGAGTTAGACCCGCGAACGGTTAAAAATTTATTCATTAAACGATTTGAATCAATCGATCCAAATCAACCGCTTATTCAGCGGAAGGCGAAGAGATGAGTGGGCCGTCGTTTCCGAGACCACCCTTGAGGTCGGACGAAGCTCGTTCGACCTTCGCAACCGCCGCGTTGGCTTCTTGCTCTTGGTCTTCGCTCCATTCGACTCGCTTGCGAGAAAGTCCAATCTTGCGTTCTTCGCTGTCAACACGCAAAACTTTGACTTCAAGCTCTTCACCGACTTTGACGACTTCTTCTGGGTTTTCGATCTTGTGATCAGCCAACTCGGAAATATGTAGCAGTCCTTCCAAACCGTCTTCCAGTCCGACGAAGACACCAAAGTTGGTGATCTTGGTGACTTTGCCTTTGACGATTTGGCCCGACTGATACTTGGCAGGAATCGATGTGTTCCATGGATCGTCGTCCATTTGCTTGAGTCCCAGAGCGATCCGGCGACGAGCTTGATCGACACTCAGAACGCGGCACTGAACTGCTTGCCCCTTTTCGAGTACTTCGTTGGGGTGGCTGACCTTGCGTGTCCACGACATGTCGGAGACGTGCAAGAGACCATCGATACCTTCTTCGAGCTCGATAAAGGCACCGTAATTGGTGAGGTTGCGAACCTTGCCGGTGACCAAGCTGTTCTCTGGGTACTTTTCCATGACGATGTCCCAAGGGTTGGGTTGCGTCTGCTTGATACCGAGGGAAAGTTGTTGGCCTTGTGCGTCGACGCCGAGGATCTTCACATCGATCTTGTCGCCCGTGTTGACCATTTCCGATGGATGGTTGATACGACGTGTCCAAGACATTTCGCTGATGTGAACGAGGCCTTCGATGCCTGGCTCGAGTTTAACGAACGCGCCGTAGGACATAACGTTGACGACTTCGCCGTGGATTGTCGCGCCAACTGGGTAACGCTCTTCGATGTTTTCCCAGGGGTTGCCTTGCTTTTGCTTGAGTCCCAGAGCGATCTTTTGCTTCTCACGATCGATTTGGAGAACCTTGACTTCGATCTCTTGATCGATGCTGACCATCTCGGTTGGGTGACCAATTCGTTCCCAAGCCATATCGGTAATGTGAAGCAAACCATCGATACCGCCCAGATCGACGAACGCACCGAAGTCGGCGATGTTCTTGACCACACCTTTGCGGATCTGACCAACTTCCAGTTCGCTCATCAAATGTTCGCGATCTTCTTCGCGTTGCTTTTCGATTAGCGAGCGACGGCTGACAACAATATTTCGACGTAGTTCGTCAATCTTGAGGACTTCGCACTGAACGACGCGACCGATGAAGTCGCCGATGTCGTTCGGTCGGCGAATATCGACTTGCGAAGCAGGCAAGAAGACGTTGACGCCAATATCGACCAAGAGACCACCCTTGATTTTGCGAGTCACGGTACCGGTGACGATTTGGCCTTCGTGAACCGAAGACATCATCTTTTCCCACTGAATGATCTTCTCGGCCTTGCGCTTGCTCAGGCTGATCATTCCGCGTTGTTCTTCTGGGTTGCCGAATTGGTCTTCGACTTCTTCGATTAGAACTTGAACCTTCTCGCCGATTTGCGGAGGTTCTTCGCCTTCTTCCCATTCATTACGGTGGATCGCACCTTCGCTCTTGAAACCGATGTCAACGATGACAAATTCGTCGTTAATATCAACAATTCGGCCTTCAACAATTTGGTTGACATCAAACTGACGGTCGGCATCTTGGAGGCTGTCGAGGAGAAGCGTGTCGCTTTCCTCAATTGGGAACATCAGATCAAGTTCTGCACTGATGGAATCATCTTCAAGAGAGCGGATAAGGTTACGGTTAACCATAAAAAGAAAAATACCTGTGGCGGCTCATCGTTCATCCAAAGCCATTCATCCCTCCAGGTGTCGTTTGATTGATAGAAAAACGTGCTGAAAAGAGTATCTGCTGAGACTTTTCCGTGCTTCCAAGCCAGGAGATATAAGTCACCTGATTAGATGCCTCAACGAAATTGAATCCGATGCGACAATCTTTTGGGAGCTGAAAAAGGGACGAAACGAGCTCAAAAAAAGGACTATGATCGTGGCCGTGTATCAACGTAGATACAATGACTTGCCAAAATTCGGGCTCCGTACTCTACCAGCCGATCGATTTAACTTCAACGGCGTTTTCAAGTGTTTTTCGACGGAATGGCAACGGATTTTCTATGTTTGTAAACAATTCAGTCGCTGTTGGAATCTGTTTGCAGGCTTTGGTCCGGAAGTCGAAGAGAACACATTGTTTCGAAACCCGAACGAAGTTTGGTTTTGAGGTTTCTCGCTCTTTGCTGTGATCGAGGAAAGCACAATGGTCCCTTGCGAGAGATGATCCCCCCAAGCCGCACCAAACCACGCAAACTAATTTAGGTGCGTCAGAACTTGGAATTGCATCTGAAATAGCGTTACAAACGCTACGTTGCGAAGAATCGTTAAACTCGGCGTAACCCGCAGTCCGATAGAACCCAACGACGCAATGTAGGGATTGGCGTATCGCGTAGGCTCCCAGCCGGCCGCATTGCACCAATTCGCCCATCTGCACCGCAATATTGGACTACTAAGGATCTCTGACGATGCAAAAAGATCGCAAATTAAAGCTTGCCGAAGCCTTCATGGCTCGAAGAAAAAAGCAATTAGCGTCCTATCTGGCATCGACTCTTGGGATCGCCATTACGACTTCCGTCTGTTCAATGCCAGCGATTGCGTTCGATGTGCCTCCAGCGACTCAACCGAAAACAGTCCACATGGGTTCAGTGGGTGTTGGTTCAGTTGGAAGTAGTCCGATTGCAACTGGTCCGATCGCCCATGCAACAGCCGACAGCGAGCACGCGGGAAATTCCGACGCACTTAAACGAGTCGGCATTCGATTCGTTGCCCCGGAAAGCCAAGCAAAGCTAAGTACGCCTGGCAAAGCAACGCAAGCAATCCCGCAAACTCCCAATGTCATTCAACCTCCGATGGTGATCGCTAGCCCAGGTACGCTTGCGAATGC